>JAZUMX010000550.1:0-7332 GCA_045603865.1 Thermoguttaceae bacterium | reverse complement strand
CTTGTCAGCGTCAATGCCGGGCTGATTTTTGTTCGTGTTGGCGCCAGCGTGACATTTCACGCACTTGGCGTCCAGAACAGGCTGAATAAGCGTAACAAAGTTCATCGGGTTGGTTCCCTCGACGTCCGGCGTGATGTCGCTGGGGGCGCGGCGCATGGCAGTCGGGATTCCCGCCGGGCGGTTGGCGCGTCCGGAATGGCGGTTTTC
The DNA here is from genome assembly GCA_045603865.1 of Thermoguttaceae bacterium. GTDB lineage: Bacteria > Planctomycetota > Planctomycetia > Pirellulales > Thermoguttaceae > RUG11551. The sequence goes on along the minus strand of JAZUMX010000550.1, from coordinate 7,125 downwards.
GTGACAGCCCTGACAGATGAGCTGTTCGCCCGGGTGAACGTAAGTCGCGGAACGCATGCCTTGCACGGCAACGCCGTTTTCGTCCAGCGCCTGGAAGTAGACGGGGACGTCAACCGGCAGATTGAAATACGCGCTGCCGTCGGGATCGACCGGAACGGTTCCGAGAACCTTTCGCGCGCCTTTTTGCGAGCCGTATCCGATTCGCGGGTTGTCGGCGTAGGGCGTCGTCTTGGGCAGAACCTGAACGATTCTCAACTTTTTAATAACGGTCTTCGAGCCGTCCGGCTGAGCGTAGAACGGGAACATGGTGTCGTAGACGTTAATCAAGCCGACTTTCCCGGTTTTGGGAATATCTTTGGGGTCAATCGGGACGTATTTTTCGCCCGGCGCCAGCGGTTTGCCAAGCAGAGTAGCGTGCGTTACAATGTTTTGGCGTTTGCGCGGACGAATCGGGATCGCGTCGCGGCAGGAAATGTCCGGGTCGCGATAAAGCAAAACCTTGTTGCCGTAGCAATCGAGCAGATAAATGCCGTAGTTGTTCGACTCGCCGCCGTCGCTGCGAGTGAACGGGTCGTAGACGCAAATATAGAATTCTTCCGACAGCGGTCGGGCTGTGCCGTAAGCCTGTGGGTCTTCGCTGTGAGTGCGAAGTTCCGATTCCATGTACGGCTGATCTGGCGTGATTCGTTTGACCTGACCGGGCATGTTGGCGTCCGGTTTGTTCGGGTCGATTAAAATCAGACTGCCGTAATGCTGGGCGTGGTGCCCGGTAGCTGTTGCAATGATTTTCTGCGAACCGGGAATCGGGTGAACGTCGCATTCAAAGTGCGGACGGTTGGCTTCGACGCGGTCGTAGTTGCCCTGAAGAACGCGGGGGTCACGCCCGTCGGGAGTGGTAATCCAGGGGTGATGCGCCTGGCTGAACCCGCGGTCAACGTAGTCCCAGCGAGTGTAAATGACCATACCGTTATGGTCGATGTCCGGCTCCCATTCGTTGGTTTCGTGCGGGGACAGAATAACGATGTCGGACCCGTCCGGGTTCATGGAGTGCAGCGTATAGCACGGAACCGGGCGGCCGTGACAGCGACCGTAGCCCTGACGACGCTCTGAAATGAAGATGATTCTCCCGTTGGGCAGATAGCACGGGTCGATGTCATTAAACGCGCCCTGAGTGAGTTGAACGACGTCGGAAAGCTTTCGGGTTTTTGGGTCGAATTTCGCCTTGAAAATATGATACGTGTTCTCGTCCGTCCACGTGTAGGTGTGACGCGGCTGCTTGGCGTCGGTGGCGCAGAAGAGAATCTCGTGATTGTCGTACGACAGTTCCGGCGACAGGAACGCCCAGGTTTTGTCGAGCGTTGTTCCCTTGTACTGTCCTTCCGCAACCGGGACGTCCGCCAGCAGGTCAATCGCTTCCGGCTTGTCGGAGAACGCATTTTTGAGAACAAACAGACCGCCGCCCTGACGTCCGTGGAACCCGAAGAACTGGTCGCACATGTGGTTGCCTTCGACTTCCGGCTCCGGGTTAAAATGACGCTTGATAAACAGAATGTCAGTAAAGTTGATCAGCGGGTTTTTCAATGCAATCTCGCGGCGAAGCTGAGTTGCCTTGACGAACAGCGCTTTGCGGGCGTCGACGTTATCAACCGGCGTTGATTCGACGTCCTTTTGAAGCTGATTCAAAGCCTTCTTTTGCTTGCTCAAATCCGGCGCGTTGGGCATGGACGACAGCTTTTCAACCAACGGGACAAGGCGTCGAACGACGATGTCCAGCGGGTCGCGGTCCGTATCGAACAGCGTCGCCGCCGGATCGAGGGCTTCGTCTTTGGCGTTTTGACGCATGCCGGTTTTAATCAAGTGTGACAGCGCCAGCCATTCAGAACCGACTTCGTCCATCCGGTTGACGCAGACGCCGTCAACGATTCTGTAATTCGACAGCCCCTGAGTATGCGGGACGACGTCGCCTTTGTACGTAATTTTAGCGTCTCCCAAATCGAGATGGTCGTAAGCGTATCCTTCCGGTAGCGTACAGGCTTTGATAAGCAGCACGCTCACGCCGGTCAGGTCGATTGAGAAATCCTTTGCCGGCTTGTTGCCGACGAGTTCCCCGGACTTCCAGACGAGCTTCCAGTCGCAGTAGATTTCGTATTCCGCATGACCTTGTCCCTGGGTTTCGTCGTCGATGCCCATCACGCCGGAGAATTTAATTCCGCACTGGTTGGGCAGAGCAATCAGAATGTCGCCAGGCGCGTGGTGCCCGACGCAATGCTCAAACTTGCGCCCGCAAATTGACGGTTCAGCGCCGTCAACGGTTTTGTTGGCGGCTGTTTGCTTCCAGCCGCAGGTTGTCTTGGACAAATCCATCTCGTCCAGATAAATGGTCTTTTCCTGCGCCGCGGCGAAAGCGGTCATAACCGCAAACGCTAAAATGCTTGTTAGTAATCTTTTCATGGCAATTCAACAGGGTAGGGGGAAAATTGAAATCGTTAATTAAACGATAGTTGTCTGATCAGATATTTTACAATATACCAAAGATTGTAAACGATTGCAAGAGACCGGACAAGAATTATTGGGGACACGCAAATATTCCATGCGAAGATAGATAAGATGAGAAGCTGAATCGCGTCCCGGAGGGACGCAACCCTTGTAACTGGGGGGTTCAGCCCACGGAATAATCGCGATAATTCTATTATTCACGTCCCCCACCGGCGGTTGAAACCGCCGGTTATAGGGATGTCGTCCCTTCGGGACTAAAGCGGACTATCGTCCGCTGTCGCTATCGCGACGTATCGTTTCTCATTCGGACAAATCTTCTAAACGCCGGAAATATTTGCGTACACCCAATATTTATTTTCAAGAATATACGAATCAATAAAAAAACGCGAGATTGTTGCCAATCTCGCGTTGTTCAGTATTCCTGTTGAGTAAGAACTTATTTCAGAGAAACGGTTGCGCCAGCTTCTTCGAGTTCTTTCTTCAGCTTTTCAGCATCGTCCTTGGAAATGGCTTCCTTGACCTTGGAGGGAACGCCTTCGACGAGCTCTTTGGCTTCCTTCAGACCCAGACCGGTGGCAGCGCGGACAACCTTGATAACTTCGAGCTTCTTGGCTCCGAAGCTTTCGAGGACAACGTCAAAATCGGTCTTTTCTTCAGCGGCGGGAGCAGCGTCTCCACCAGCAACCGGACCAGCCATAACAACGGCTCCGCCAGCAGCGGCTTTAATTCCGTAGGCTTCTTCCAGGTAATCGCTCAGAGCTTTGGCGTCTTTGAGGGTAAGGGCAGCGATCTTGTCGCCCAGGGCTTTGATTTCTTCAGCAAAAACTTTTTCTTCGGACATCGTATTAATCCTTTCGCTATTAGTTAATCCTGACAGCGAATCGTCACTAAGGAAATGTTATGATCAATTCGCATGACATGTACAGTTGAAAATTTAATTGAAACACTTCCGCTCACACCGGAAAACTACGTCGCTCACACCGACCACGTATACAGACGCAACCTTGGTTCGTCTGACCGGATTGATTACCGGATTTTTCTTTTCAAGTCAGGGGATATACCGCCTGAATGTTGAATGCGGATTGTATGTCGTTCTCAGACAGCGGCAGTTTCTTCTTCCGCCTTCTGGGCGATCTGGCTGGCAAGAGCTGAACCCGGACCTGAAATAGCCGCAGAAAGCTGCGAACCCGGTCCCAAAATCTGTCCGACCAACATGCTAAGCTGTTCAGCGCGAGACGGCCATTTACTGATTTCTTTGACCATTTCAGCGGGGAACGCTTCGCCGTCCATGCAGCCGCCTTTCGCCTCAAACTTGGCGAAACGCTTGTCTTCTGAAAGACGAACGACTTCTTTGGCTAACGCGACGATGTCTTCACCGCCCCAGCAAACTGCGCTGGCGCCGGAAAGAGCCTTGAACATGGCGTTTGTCGCTTTGCCTTCAGTGGCGCGAGCGGCTAACAGGTTGCGAACAACCATAACGCTGATGCCTTTGCTTTCCAATTCGCCGCGGAGCTGGTTTGCCTGATTTGCCGTCAAGCCAGCCATGTTGACTGCGATTGCCGCGTCGAGGTTTTCGAACTTCTTCGCGAATTCGTCAGTCATCAATGCTTTAACAAATTTACTCATTGGAATACCTTATTGAATGAATAAAAACCTAATTCCGTATATTATCGAACGCCTCGATGTACAGCGTTCGGCTGGCGCATAAAGTATGCTAGTTTGTAACAGCTTATTGCAGCGTTACACGAATTCCAGGAGACATCGTAGCGCTGATCGCGATGCCCTTAAGATACTGACCTTTCGCCGCTGCCGGCTTGAGGGACAGAATCAGGTCGATGAACGACTGGATGTTTTCCTGAAGTTTGTCGGCTTCAAAGCTGAGCTTGCCGCAAATCGCCTGAACGGATCCGGCGGAATCGTTGCGGAATTCAACTTTACCCATTTTATATTCATGAACGGCTTTCGCAACGTCCATGGTAACCGTTCCAGCTCTGGGGCTGGGCATTAAACCACGAGGACCGAGGATTTTACCAAGCGGACCGACAACGCCCATCATGTCAGGCGTAGCGATACAAGCGTCGAAATCCGTCCAACCGTCTTTAATTTTCTGAGCCAGTTCAGGTCCGCCAGCTTCAACAGCTCCAGCCTGAAGAGCTTCGTCAAGTTTGTCGCCCTTGGCGAAAACGACAACGCGAAGGGATTTGCCAATGCCGTTGGGAAGGACAATCGAACCGCGAACGATCTGATCAGCCTGTTTCGGGTCAATACCCAAACGCATTGCGATTTCTACGGATTGATCGAATTTGGTGTTGTTAAACGTCTTGAGAAGTTTAACAGCTTCCGCCAGCGTCATAGGAGTTGAGCCGGGAACCTTCTTCGTCAATTCTCGCATTCTTTTGGATTGTTTTGCCATTGCTTATAAATCCGTATTAAAATGTTGAGGCGAGTTGCATTCTGGACAAATGCGCGTCGCGTTTGCAAAAATTACGATAACTAGTCAACCACGTCCAGTCCCATGCTCCGGGCGGTGCCTTCGATAATGTGAGCGGCATGTTCCGGGTTGCGGGCGTTAAGGTCGTCCTTTTTCTTTTCTACGATTTCAGCAATTTGCGCTCGAGTAACCTGACCAACTTTGTCCTTCGGAACGCGACCAGAACCTTTGGAGATTCCAGCTGCTCTTTTGAGCAGGTCGACAGCCGCCGGGCTTTTGGTTGTCAATTCGAAACTACGATCGTCAAAAACGCGAACGACTACGGGAATGCGAAGTCCTTCGTTTTCATGAGTGCGGTCGTTAAACTGCTTTACAAACTGTCCGAGGTTTACGCCAAACGAACCAAGCGATGTACCCACAGGCGGGGCAGGCGTCGCTTTGCCGCCAGGAACGTGAAATCGGACTTCTCCAACTAACTTTTTCGCCATTGCAATTCCTGCTTATGCTTTGTTATAGGGAAATTATCATATCACAATGATGCTGCAAAACAAGTGTGCATGCACGAGTTGTGCAACGTCAATTTCTGCAATTTAATTGCTTAAAGCCCAGACGTAAGAGTTATATTTTCTCGATTTGAAGATATTCGATCTCAAACGGCATTGTACGTCCCATCGTATTGATAAGAACGGTAACAAGACCTTTTTTGGTGTCGATTTTATCAACTTCGCCTTCCTGATTGACGAACATACCGTCTTTGATTTTGACGCGGTCGCCGATTGCAAACGGAATAACCAGACCAGGATTTTCAACATTCTGTTCCTTTTCGTGAGCCAAAATTGCGTCAATTTCGCTCTGTTCCATAGGAATGGCTTTTCCAGCCGCCCCGGCAAAATCTCCAATGCCGGGAAGTTCTCGGCAAAGGAACCAGGTTTCGTCTGTAATGACCATTTCAACGAGAATGTAGCCCGGATAGAGCTTGCGTTTTACAACGCGCTTTTTTCCGTGATACAATTCCGTTACCTTTTCGTAAGGAACCAGAATCTGACCAATCCATTCTCCCAATCCTGCGATTTGCGCCTGCTTGCGCAAACGTTCTGCAACAGTATCTTCGCGGTTGCTTTGAACCTTGATGATATACCATTTTTTGTCGGCAGGTGTGAGCTTGGGAGCTTGTTTTGGTTCTTTTTCCACTTTGCAGTCTCTAACAGGTTGACAGTTAAATGTGCGGTAACACATTCAAAACGTAGAAACCATAACGTCAGACGTCTGACTGCCGCTTGGGATAATCATCCCTGATCGTTAGCGGTCGAACGAATTAATATTTTATAGGAACAGCCAATCCAGGAACGCAAATCCCCAACGGATCAGCAACGTCCAGAAAAAGTCAAATAACAGCAATGCAATAGCCAGTATGAAAAGTACAATCAATACGACTACTGAACTGCGAATGAGTTCCGAACGAGTCGGCCAGGAAACTTTGTTCATTTCCGCCTCGACGGAGATAAGGAAGTCAGCAAACCTCGGCCAGTTGACAACGCGGAAAGCGAACCATGCGCCAAGAGCAACAATCAAACCGCCTGAAATATATGCGATAGATTCACTACCCCATGATACATTTCGGAGCATGATCGTTGGGAGCATGATCGTTGATTTATAGGCTGCAACCAGGAAAATAATAAATAATGCGTATGCGGTTCCCTGGCGTACTTTTTTCCCTTGGCTTCTTTTATAAAAATCAGCCTGGAACAAACTTTGAACGAATGAATTCACTTGTAAATCCTTTACGTTGAGTTCTGCGTTTCTGACTTAAACAGGGGTACAAGGAATCGAACCCTGATCGATGGTTTTGGAGACCACTGTTCTACCGTTGAACTACACCCCTAGCGAAAATACTTGAGGTTGATCTCAAATTTTCAGCATTGTACCTATCAAGCATAATTTGTCAATAGGTACAATGTTGATTTTCGCTTAAAATTGTGATTTTTTTGGAAATTATTCGAGAATCTGAATAACTTTTCCGGAACCGACTGGACGTCCGCCTTCACGAATAGCGAAACGAACGTCCTGGTCCATGGCGATCGGTTTGATCAATTCGACTTCGATTTCGACGTTGTCGCCGGGCATGCACATTTCGACGCCTTCAGCAAGTTTGATCGAACCGGTAACGTCGGTCGTTCTGAAGTAGAACTGCGGACGAT
>JAZUMX010000549.1:0-2459 GCA_045603865.1 Thermoguttaceae bacterium | reverse complement strand
AATAGTTTTCGACTGCGAAAGAGACTTTCGGCAGGTCAGAGTTCCATTGGCAGGCGAGGACGCCTGCGGTCGACGAGGACGTCGACCCTCCGAAGCGCAAGCGACAAAAGGGTTCCGTCCGGACGTATTGCTTTTTGTTTTTCAATCGTTTATAATCTCTGATAGTTGGAAACGCAAGGATTGCCGGTTTCCTGTTTTATCCCGCCTAAACAATACGAAAGAAGAGGTTTGAAATGCTAAAACGAATCTGTGTTACTGCGCTGGCGCTCATTGGCGCGGCGTTCTGGACGTCTGCTATTAACGCGGAAGAAGCGGCGCCGGAGCCGTTGATGGAATTGGTCGGTTCCCTTTCCGGGTCTGAACTGCAAACGCTGGCTAAAGCGCTGCACAGCTGCAATCTGACGCCGAAGGAGTCGCTCCTTCAAGTTGAAAGCTCTGGATCGGATCCGTATTTCCATATTGTCAAGGGATTCCCCGCAGGCAAGTACCGAATGGTACTCTACTTCAATCAGGATATCGAATCGATTCGGAAATGGCAGCTGTTCTGGGCAACCGCTCAGAGGGGATACAATCCCGACGCGTCCGAACACAGCTCAATCCCGATTATGAACAACGGCGTTCCTTGTGTTACAATTGATTTTGACGCTCTGGAGGATGTAACAACGTTTCGTCTGGATCCGCCGGATCGTCCGGGCGTTTGGAATATAACCAAAATTGACCTGTTCAAGCGGACGGACAACCCGATAGTCGTCGTTGAGAAAAAGACGTTTCCGGACAAGGCGCAGTTTATTCTCGAGAACCAGTCGGACAAGCCTGTTAAAGCGTCGATTGGGTTCGAGACAACAGTAAAAATGATAACCGCCGAATTCGCGCCGCGGGAAAAGAAGACAATTGACTTTCCTGCTTATCAGAGAAGTTTTTATCAAACTCTTATTTTGGAAATCGAAACAGACGGTGGATTCAAACCGTATTTGACGGCTGGCTGCTCGCTTAACGTCAACGCCAAAACGGAGGGCTGGAAGGAATTGCCAACGTCGCAGGGCGTTTGGAAATTCGCGCCGATTGGGCGGGGCAATCTTGCTGCGTTCGTTAAAAAGGGAGAATCGACGCCGTGCGCTGTTTTGATTTCTCACAGCCCAACTTTACTGGAAGATCTCAACCTGAAAGTCAACGGCAGCGAGCTGATCTTGAATCCGGCTAAAGAAAACGGCGCGCTTCCGGACGTAACGCTTTTTGTTATGGGGGAAATGACCAACGCCTCGTTCCCGGGCATTGAGATGCTGGAAAAGGGCGAGCAGAGTTCATCCAAACGGTCTGTCGAAACGCCCAAGTATTACCGCGTCCGTCCGCCTCGCGACTGGGTAACGCAAACGACGATGCTGATTATTACCGACCGCTGTCGGGCGTCGATGCGCTGGAATGACGCGGAATGTCAGCCGGAATTCGCCGTCCCGGACTTCGTTTTCGGAACAGAAGCCGGCGGGCGTATGGGACTGTATAATGTCGATCACGGCGAGCCGTGGCGCGTAAGCGCCCTGACAGAAAGCAGTGAAGACTTTTCTCGCTACTCGCAACTCACAACTCGCAACTCAAAAGACGGGGAATATATTTCGATTGTTATCGATTCAACCGATTGGGTGGAAGCCATTCTGCAAGACGTCAAAGCCGTGTACGGCGATTTGCCGGACGTGCCCGCCCCGCCGCGCACGGAGGAAGAACAGGAAAAGTTCTGTCTCGAAGCGTTCCAGACGAAACTGCGAAACGAGAACGGCTGGGGGCATTGCGTCGAACCTCGCTGGGGTCGCGCCTGGTTTGCCGACCTGGCGTCGTGCGACTGGCGGCTATCTAAAGGCGAAGTCGACTACGCCGACAAACCGTTTGTTCCCGGCGGCGGACACATAACAAACCCGTCCATCTATTTTGTTACAAGTCAGGCTCAGCGATACCTCGATCAGTACGGCGCCGGCGTTCGGAATTTGATAAGAATGATTAAAGAGAATCCCGCCATGCCGTACTACGGCAAGTACGACCGAACGCACTGGGAACACGAAGCGCTGGGAATAATCGCCCGAAACGCGGCGGTCGTGTTGGAATTCGCCTACTTAACCGGCGACAAAGAGGCGCTGGAAGCGGGCTTGGCGGCGCTCGAAAAGGCAAAGCGATTTACCGTGCCTCGCGGGGCGCAGACGTGGGAAATGCCGCTTCATACGCCTGACCCGCTTGCCGGCGCGTACGCCATTAAAGCGTTTGTCCGCGCCTACGAACTGACGGGAAACAAAGAGTATCTCGCTCACGCCAGAAAATGGGCAATTATCGGCATTCCGTACGTCTATTTGCGACCAGTAGGAGATTTGGAGAAGTCTCAAATGGCGGGCAGTCTGTACGCAACAATTGGGGTCTACGGCGCAACTAACTGGAACGAGCCGTTCTGGATTGGACGCCCGGTACAGTGGATCGGC
>JAZUMX010000548.1:0-5012 GCA_045603865.1 Thermoguttaceae bacterium | reverse complement strand
GGGGTCGGAGAAGTGGATTTTACGCGAAAAATTATTGTGACATATCGTTATCCCACGCCTAAAGGCGTGGGCTACGATTTTAAATGTTTTATTATCCTCACAGCTAAAGCAGTGAGGATAAATTGCTAATTGCTAATTGCTAATTGCTCCGCCAATTCCCCGAAATGCTCCAGCTGAATGTAATGGTACTTTTCGGAAATTTCCGGGTCGACGGCTTCGTGTTCCCACGTGTAATGGTGCGGAATATAGACGCCTGTTCCGCCCAGCTCGATTACCGGCAGGACGTCTGACTTGAGCGAGTTGCCGACCATAATAAAGTCCTCCGGGGCGATTCGCAGCAAGTCAATGAGCCGTCGATAATCGTCGACGCGTTTGTTCGACATGACGTGCATGAACTCCACATAGGGCTTTAGCCCGGATCGTTCCAGCTTCTGTTCCTGTTCCAGCAGTTCCCCCTTGGTTGCGACAATAAGACGATAGCTCTTCGCCAGAATCGGAATGGTCTTTTCGACTCCCGGCAGCAGATGTACCGGATGACGCAAAATATCGCGTCCTAAATCGTGTATCTTTAAAACGACGCTCGACGGCAGGCGCCCATCCGTTAAATCTATTGCCAGTTCAACCATCGACAGGACAAACGACTTCGTCCCGTACCCGTACAGCGGCACGTTTTGGGACTCTTTGGCAAACAGCTTCGACTCCACCTCCGATGCGGGAACGTAGTCCTTGAGCAGTTCGCACAGCCCGGATTGCGCTTTGAGAAAAAAGTCGATGTTTTCCCAAAGGGTGTCGTCAGCATCGAGGGCGAGGGTTTTCATTGTGGGTCGGTGGTTGTGTTAGTTAAGCTGCTAGCTATTAGCTGCTAGCTGTTAGCTTGGGTATTTGTAGTTCTCAGCGTTAAATTTTAAAGCCTGAAGTTAAAATCAAAAAGCTAGAAGCTAGTAGCTAGAGGCTAATAGCTCCCTGCCACCCTCATCGCTTCGCAAAGCTGCAAGTGGGTTTCCAGGGGGAGAGCTTCCGCTCGTGCGGTTTCTCCCAAGCCGAGCTGAGCCATAATCGCGTCGACGTCCTGTTTGCTGACGCGGTCTTTGAAAGCGGAAATCAGTTCGCTTCGCAGGAACTTGCGGCGGTGCAGGAACAGCGCTTTTGCGTACTGATGGAAAAATTCGAGGTCTGGAATAGCGCTGCGCTTTTCCGGATTGGTCTGCATGTGAACAATAGCGGAATAGACTTTCGGTCGCGGCCAGAACACGGACGGCGGGATAACGCGGGTCATTTCGACGTCGCACTGCGCCTGAATCCACAGCGACAGGGCGCAGAAGTCTTTGCTGCCCGGCGCGGCGATAATGCGGTCGCCCATCTCCTTTTGAATTGTAACAGTCATGGAATACGGCGCGCCGCAGGACAGAGCGCCCGGCCGCATGAGATTGGAAATTATCGGGGTAGCGACCGCGTACGGCAGGTTCGCCGCCAGCTTGAGCCGACAGCCGGGATTGTCCGCCATCGCCTTTTCAATCGCTTCTAAAACAACCGGATTGAGCGCGTTTTTGTTTTTGAGAATATCGACGTTGAGCTGCTCGATGTTCTCCAGGTCGCCCAAGTCTTCCTGCGACAGAGCAAAAAGCTTCTCGTCCAGCTCGACCGTAATGAGCTTTCGGCACAGCGGCGCCATCTGAACGCTCATTGATCCGGTTCCCGTCCCGACTTCCAAAACAATGTCGTTTTCGTCCAGCGCGGCGCGGCGAATGAGCAGACGCTGAATATTGAGGTCAATGAGAAAGTTCTGCCCGAGCTGATGGACGGGAGAAATCCCCACTTCCTTGAATCGTCGGAGCAAAAAAGCGTGCGTCTGGTTGGAACTGCTGCCAGAGTCGCGAGTCGGTTTTTGAGGCGAAAATTTGGACATGGCGGTTAGGGAATAGGGAGTAGGGAGTGGGGAACAAGCTATTAGCTTATGAGGTCGTCGTTCTTGCGGTTTCGAACTGTAAAACCATAATTATCGCTATTGTCCACCCGGTTTATCCGTTTTACTCTTTCGGGGATTCGTTGAGCAAATCGTTATTCAAAGGATTGTTTTTGACAATCTTGCTGGTAAAATCCAGTTTGTGAAGCGGCTGAACAATCGACGAAGCAATGTTGCGGACGTGCGACGCGTACCGTTTGAAATACCGAAACGCCAGGGCGTAGGCGACGTCAATGCGTTCGTTGTCAGTTTTTTCCGCCAGGAACCAGCGAATCTGTTCGTCGCAGGTGTCTTCAATCGCCGCCGCCTGACAGATAAGCTCGGTAGCCATTTTCTCGTCCTGAGAGTCGAAAATGTGCCGGCAATGGTCAATCAAAGCCAGAATTGCGTTCTTCACCATTTCCAGCTTCCCTTTGGTAATCCCTTCCGGAACGTCGGGAGCGGAAACCGCCAGATCGTAAACGTTTTTGGCGATGTCGCCCAGCCGTTCGCCGTCTTTGACGATGCTCATCATAATGAGGCATTGATCGAAATCCGCTGTGCCGCGAACGGACGTATGAATTACCAGCTCTTTGCGAATCGTGCGCTCTGATTTGTTAATCGACTTGTCCAGAGCGAAGAGTTCCTCACGAACTTCTTGAGCGTCGGCGTAACGCAAATAGGCGTCAGCCGCCAGCTGGAACGCGCGGCGGGAAGCGTCAAGCATTTGGCAGAACTGATTGCGAATGTTCTTCATACCAGCGTTCATGGACGAGGCAGACGCCGATCCGGAATACAACCATTTGAACATTTTCGTTACCTCTATTTTTATATATTCTAATTTCTAAAAAGCAGGAATCCCAAGCCGGGTAAAATAAAGTACAACATCGCAATCCAACCGACAATGTACCAGCGGCTGCGCGTTAAAATCAGGCTCAATCGTTGCGTTAAAAAAACAGGCAATCGCATTTGCGGAATCGGGTAGAACAGCAGTACGCCGGTTATGTTAAACAACGTATGAGCAAACGCCAGAGCCAAGCCCAATTGACCGGTTGGAGAATCCATAAACGCCATTGCCGCCAGAATAGCGGTGATGGTCGTCCCAATATTCGTTCCTAAAACGATAGGATAAATCGACCTAATCGAAAGCGTTCCAGCAGCTACGAGGGGAACTAACAGCGACGTCGTAATTCCAGACGATTGAATCGTCATCGTTACAATAATGCCGACCAGAAGACCAATGTATCCGTTTTTGGAAAGGGCGCGGTTGAGCCAGTCTTCAATCCGGTCTGCCATGAGCGTTTTCATGTTTTTGGTTATATACACCAACGAAATAAACAGGATAATCAATCCGAGTACAGCCATCAAAGCCGCTGTAACTATCGGGCTTAAGCCCAGCAGAAAGAAATCTCGAACTCCCTTTGCCGGCGCATCAATCGCGTACGCCAGCGGGTTGAATCCGACGTTGCCGCTCCCCGCCGCCGATAGTGGAACCAACTTCGCTAAAAAAACTGCGGTTTTGGACAGATAGCCAAAGCAAAATTCCAGAATAAAGCATATCAAAACCGTCAGGATATTGAATAATTCGCCAGTCAACGTAGAGGAAAAAGCGCGAGTAAACGTTTGCCTCGAGTTGCCAATATACGTCATCGAAACAAGTGAACACGTCAACGTCGACCCGATGTTTGCCCCCATAACAATCGAAATCGCTCCCTCAAGCGGGATAACGCCTGAAGCCACCATCGCGACCGCCAAACTGGTTGTCGCGGAAGAGCTTTGCATCATCGCCGTTAAAACGATTCCCAGACACAATCCCGCAAACGGATTTTTTAGCTGAGTGGCAAGCGTTTGCAGAAAGCCTTCGTTATAGCTTGTGTAAACCGTTGCTGCCGTGCCAAACAACTTAACCGCAACGAGAAATAAATATACAAGAAAGACAAACTGCGCCAGGCGGGCAATCAGCCCGGCGTACTTGAAAATGGCGTCATATTGAGATGAATTCATAATCGGCGCTCTGGTTTTAGGATAAATTCGGGAGAATTCCTTAAAACGCTCCCAATAAATCTTTTTATATTATCGATATTTACCGCTTTTCGTCAAGGGGGGGAGAAAGTAGAAAGTAGGGAGTAGGTAAGAGAAGGCAGTAGGCAGTAGGCAAGAGGCAGTAGTAAAGATTGTGGCGCTCGGCTTTGATAAGGAAGCCAAGGCGTAAGGGAGACATTAGACATTAAGCAACAGGCATTAGTAAGGAACATCCCCCCTATTGCCTACTGCCTACTGCCTATTGCCTTACTTCCAATTATAACGATTGTTCCGATTTCAACATGGGCGGGAGAAAGATTATTCCGTCTTACTCTCACAATCGGAACAGCCCGACCAACCGTCAAGAGTGGTTTATCCGTCTTTTATTTGGGTCTGATAATAAAAGCCCAATTTTTATTCCGATAGCTTGATTGTCAACCGCGTTGTAAAGGAGAATTACATGAACCAATGCAGCAGCGTCCGCTTGGACACTCTGGCGGAACTGACAGACTTTGTAAATACCAAACTTTGCGAACAGAATCTCCTCAAAATTGGCGCCTTTCCGCTGACCGAACGGGTTTTACGGCGGCGCGGCAAACCGTGCGCGATGAGTTTTTGTCTGCACGGTCCCAGAATGGTGAAATTCATGGCTATCTGGGAAGCGAATTCCAATCGCATTTTGTTTTACAATCCGTCTGGAGAATGTATGGACGTCGCCGTCCTGATCAGCTCGCCAGTTGATGAATTTATAGAACGTTTCAGCGCTCAAGACGTTGAAGCGTAACCCGTTTCGGAAACCAAACCAAACAGAAATTTTTTTATTATCAGGAGGAACTCTGATGCTTGTTTTGTCAAGAAAAGAATCAGAAACAATTTGTCTGGGAGACGACATTAAAATCACCGTTGTCCGGGTCAATAAAGATCGCGTCCGCATCGGCATCGACGCTCCCGCCGACGTCCACGTCCTTCGCGGCGAACTGGCCAACAAGGAATTCGAAATCGAAACCACGCCGTTCACCCGCCGAGAAGCCGGCTGAGATTGTCAGGC
>JAZUMX010000547.1:0-1628 GCA_045603865.1 Thermoguttaceae bacterium | reverse complement strand
CTTGACCTGGAAACCGCCGCTCAAATTCTCACCGCTCCGCATTGGGAAGACGTCGATCGTATGCCGGCGCAGCAGGCGGAACGAATCAGGACTTTGCGTCAGATCTATTCCGGCGCGCTGATTACCGGACCGTTCTCGATTATTCTCGGATTCAACGGCGGGATGGTTGCTCTCAACGACCGACTCAAACTGAGGGCGCTCATCGCCGCCGAGGCGGGCGACCGGGTCTACGTCGCGTCGGAAGAATGCGCGATTCGCAAACTCTGCCCTCAGCCGGACAAGGTTTGGGCGTGCGAAGGCGGTCAGCCGGTTATTGTTTACGCTGACCTGGAGAAAGCGCATCACGAGGAGTAAGTAAAAAGTGGTAAGTTTTGAGTGGTAAGTGGTAAGGACGCAAGCGTCGCTCCAACTAACCACTCTCCCCTAACCCCTAACCCCTAACCACTAACCACTAACCACTTACCCCCCCCCCCACAACACACAAAACACATCAGCCTATCATGATAGATTATACGTTACCTGAATTTTTAGTTGACCGCGACTTGAATCGGTGTATTCAATGCGGGGTCTGCGTTCGTCAGTGCGCGAACGAGGTTCACGCCTTCGCGCCCAACGATCCCAAAAAGATGATTGTAGACGAACGCAAGTGCGTCAACTGCCAGCGTTGTGTAACGCTCTGTCCGACGCACGCGCTGTCGATTCGCAAGCACCCCAATCAGATGAGGGAAAGCGCCAACTGGCAGCCGCAATTGATTAAAGAGATTTTCAAGCAGGCGGACACCGGCGCGGTTCTGCTGTCCGGCATGGGAACGCCGCAGCCGTACCCGGTCTACTGGGACAAGATGCTGCTCAACGCGTCACAGGTTACCAATCCGTCCATTGACCCGCTGCGCGAGCCGATGGAAACGCGAACGTTTTTGGGGCGCAAGCCGGAACGGTTCAGTCCGGACGTCAAAGCGCCAACCGTCATGCCCCCTCAATTGGAACTGAAAACGCCGATTATGTTCTCCGCGATGTCGTTCGGGTCGATCAGCCTCAACGCTCAGAAGTCGCTGGCGATGGCGGCGCAGGAGCTGGGCACGGCGTTCAACTGCGGCGAAGGCGGTCTTCATCACGACTTGCTCCCGTACGCGAAAAACTGCGTCGTTCAGGTCGCGTCCGGCCGCTTCGGCGTCTATAAAGATTATTTGATGAACTGCGCTGCGGTCGAAATCAAAATCGGTCAGGGCGCCAAGCCGGGAATCGGCGGGCATCTGCCGGGCGAAAAGGTCAACGAGGAAGTCAGCCGGACGCGCCGAATCCCGCAGGGAACCGACTCGATTTCGCCCGCGCCTCATCACGACATTTACTCGATTGAAGATTTGCGCCAGCTCATTTACGCGATTAAAGAGGCGACTAACTACACGAAGCCGGTTTTCGTCAAGATTGCAGCGGTTCACAACGCGGCGGCGATTGCGTCTGGAACGGCGCGGGCGGGCGCGGACGCGATTGTTATCGACGGCTTTCGCGGAGGCACCGGCGCCGCCCCGACTCGCGTTCGAGACAACGTCGGCATCCCGGTCGAACTGGCTCTGGCGGTTATCGACCAGCGTCTGCGCGACGAGGGGATTCGACAGCAGGTTTCCCTT
>JAZUMX010000546.1:0-7482 GCA_045603865.1 Thermoguttaceae bacterium | reverse complement strand
TCAATTGCTAATTGCTAATTCTCACTCCCTACTCCCAATATGCCAAGAATCACCTTTCAGGAACTGTCCGGTTCACCGGAAGAAACGTTTACAACGGACGACTTCACCGCTGTTAGAAAATTTCTCGTTCCATGGTCGGCTCGAAACGATTTCGTCGATTGGCTTCGCGGGGCGACAAACGCCTTTGGACCGCGCGAGACAATCGCATATCCCGACCGTCCGGACGTAACGCCGTATAAAATACTCATCAAACCTTTAGACGCCGCATCCCTCGAAAAGACGTCGATGGATTCGCTGTCCAACAGGTTAAACCAGTATTCGTCGTACGCTCTGATTACGGTTTACTACGGAATCCAGACGTCGCAGGACCTGGAAGAAGGACCAACGGCGGAGTCTGGAACGCGGCTGACGTACCGAATCAATTTTCAGATTCAAGAGGTTGATATCGAGGGCGCCGGCTTGTACTGGCACGGATCGACAACGTCTTTGGGCGCGAACGCCTCCGTCGTTAAAACCGTGCCGCTGACAGAGCATATTCTCACCTGGAAACAGGTCCTCTTTCCCCCCTGGACTGCAATGCGCGAACTGCAGGGCAAAGTCAACAGCGTCGAGTTCCTCGACTGCCCGCCAGGTACGCTGTTGTACGAAGGCGTAGGCATCAACAAACTGTTTCGATCCGATTTGCAGGACGGCGCGTCTGAATTCTGCTGGCAGCTGGAATACCGGTTTCTGCAAAGAATAATCTATCAGGGTTCGTCACGATTCGGCTGGAACGCCGTCTATCGAAAAGAAACCGGCAAATGGGAAAACGTCGTTTTGGGCAAGTCCGCCGGATACGAACTCAACACCGGAACCCCCTTCTATGAATCAGGCGATTTTAACGCGCTGTTTGTGTCGGAGATGAATTAGGAGTGAAGAGTGAATATTCTAAGTGGTAAGTGGTTAGTGGTAAGTGATTAGTGAGAGCAACTCTAGCGAACTTTCCACTTACCACTTACAACTAAACACTATTGCCTACAGTCTCTTGCCTATTGCCTCCGTGGGTTAAAACCCACGGCTACTGATATTGAACCGCTAATGCGGTTCTAGCGGAAACGCTTCGCGCCTATTGCCTACTATTCGGCGTCAGATAATACCGGGCGTTTTTCTCGAATTTGCTCAAATTCTCCTCGGAGGAAAAGAGGAATACTCGCCCGACCGCCCAGGCGCCGTAGTTGCGAATGCCGTGCACTTTTTCTCCGCGCTCTTTCCAAACGACAATGTCAATTCCCTGATACGCCGGCGCGTATTTTTCCGGATTGCGTCTGAATTCTTCCAGCTGAGCCTTGCCCGCAAAGAGATACAGTCGATCTTCAAAGACCAGACGGGTGTTATAGTCGCCTCGAACCCACATGGAATGAAGCCCCAGTTCAACCGGGCAATACCCTTCAAATTCAATCCTGGCTCTGTCCTCTTCCGGAATAGAAGCGTAATCAAAACTGGGCGTTTCGTTAATCGGACACGCTCCGCCTGCTTCAATTTTAGGCTGAGTCCCTATACCGGAAGGATTCTCTGGAAGCGGGAGATTTGGAGATGGAGGAGCAGGAAAATCTGGCATCGGCGAATTGGGCGTTTGGGGTTGTGCCGGATTAACCTGGGGTTGAGCCGGATTATTATTTGCAATCGCCGCCTGAGCCGTCGCAAGAAAACGACTATAACTACTCGGATCCTGACCGCCCTCTGCAGAATTAATAATTTGACCGTTTGGCAATAAAACTATGTCCCTCGGAACACACTGTACGTTAAACATTTGAGCTTCACGAGGATTGTATTTTGCGTTGAGTTTAACAGGAATAAACGAGTTTTGAATCGTCTTTGTAATCTCGGGATTGGGAAACGTGATTTTTTCCATCATTTTGCACGGCGGACAGGTGTCCGAATAAAAATGAAGCAAAACCGGTTTGCCCGTTTGACGAGACAATTCTTGCGCCTGTTTTAAGTTGTCGCTCCAGGTAATCTCCTTTTTGGGAGCGTTGTCCCACGGAAATCCAAAAGCTGACGACAAGAACAAAAATGCGACTATCGCCAGCGACGCTGTATAGGTATTGTTGAAAGAATGGTTCATGGAAGTGAGAATTATGAGGAATGCGTAGTTAAAAATTGACGCAAAGCGTCCTTGCCTGACCGAAGTATAGCATAGAAACCAGAATAAATCAAGATTTTTTTCCAATAAGAAATATCAGTCTTCACAGATTACCTATCTTAACAAGGTTAGTTAAGAAAAAGACAAAAAAATAGGCGTTAGGCAATAGTAAGCTTATATTACTAATGCCTAATGCCTAATAGTTTAAGATCAACCAGGGTCTTGCCGCTAATTGATTACTTCTTTTTGCCGCCTTTTCCGGAATCGGCTTTGTCTTCAGCTGCAGCCTTCTTCTTCTTTTTCATGCTCAGCTTGTGAACGCGAACTTTAACAAGTCCCATGGGGCTGTCGCCTTCAGTCCATTTTTCGTCGGACTTCAGCTTTTCAATACGCTCGGCGCGAGTCAGGACGCTTCGCGCCCGGACCAAGGCCGCCTTAACTTTCAGGCTTTTGTCAATGGTCATTTTTTATCTCCAAAAAATATGTTCAAGTATATCCTTATTCGGGGTGTACAATCTATTAAAGACGCATTATATATAACTTTTAATTCTTTTCAATGGGGGGGCGGGAAATTTTTGTTGGGATATTGACAGAAAAGGATAAAAGGGGTATATTTAAATGAGCAATTAGCAACATTTAAGGCAATAGGCAGTAGGCAATAGTTAGAATTATCCCTAATGTCTGGCGTCTAACTCCTATTTTTTCAGAGTCATCATGAAAAGAACTTTTATTTTCTCAATCGTTTGTTTATTGTTCCTTGGAACGGCGTTTGCGGAAACGGAATCGACCGCACCTGAGATTTCCCTGATTAATTCGGAAATGTTCGGTTTGACGTCTGCGGAAAAAGGCGTCTGGAAAATTGAATCTGAGTCTGGAAAACCCGTCTTAACCGCCACGACAACCCAGCCGACAATTATCCGAACGACTACTCAGTTTGGTCAATTTGACGTCAGCATTAAATATGCGCTATCCAAGGGCGGACAGGCGTCGCTGCTGATCAAAACCGACCCGAAAGGAACCTGGCGGCGATGTCTTGAAGTTTCACTTCTGGAAACGGAATCAATGGATAAAATGCTGTGCATTTCTGCGAGCAACGATGTAATTAACCGCGAATCCAAATTAGGACGCGGGTATATCGGCGTCAAACTGTATAAGGGAACGATTCGAATTGAAAGTATAATCGTTAAGCCGGTTCTGTCGCAAAAACTCTTTAACGGGAAAGACCTTAGCGGCTGGAAAACCTACGACGTCATCGACGCCGGCGTCAACGAAAACGGAGAACTCACCGTCAAAAACGGAAACGGATCGCTGGAAACTGCCAAGTCATACGGCGACTTCAACCTGTCGCTGGACGTCTACGTCAATGGAGAAGGACTCAACTCCGGCGTCTTTTTCCGCTGCATTCCCGGTGAAAAGATGAACGGGTACGAATGTCAGGTTCATTTCGGCTATCTGGACGGCGACCGAACCAAGCCCAAAGACTGCGGAACAGGCGGCATTTTCCGCCGCGTTGACGCTCGAAAGGTCATCGGAAACGACAAAGAATGGGTCAACGTTTATATTAATGCCGTCGGAAATCATTTTTCCGTATGGGTTAACGGCGAACAGGTCTCGGACTGGACAGACACTCGAAAACCCGATCCCAACCCCCGCCGCGGCCTGCGTCTTGACCCCGGGACGATTCAGCTTCAAGGGCACGACGCCACTTCCGACTTCAAATTCCGCAACATCGTCATCGAGGAAATCCCGGTTCGCGAATATGTTAAGCCGTCCTTGATTACTCCAGGAGGAATCGTCAAATAACCATAATCATTCAAAGCCATGCGTCTCTGGAAAGCATCAATCTATCCGTTTATTCCAGAGACGCAACATTTTATTCACTCTTAAATTCTATATTTTATATAATCCATTCTATTTATCAAACAGGCATAATCCGCACTATCTGTACAACCCGCCGCCGATTCAGAAAAAACACTGCTCTCTCGCCGCTCTAAGCCCATTTTTTCCCCATAAAATTTCGATAATAAGAGTGGAATACTGTAATTCCCTACGGAAGAAGTATATAATTTTATTGAAAAAATATTACCAAACATACTTGCAAAACGCAAAAGATGTGGTAAAATATAGACGTTAAACAAACTGGCTAAAATACCAGTCAACATAACCAGATAGAATTTTTGAATTGGAGGATATTTTATGAGAGCGTATCGCCTTTGTTTGATGACAGGCGTCGCGGCTTTGGCGTTGAGTTTGAGCGCTTCCGTTGCGTTTAGTCAGAATGGTTCGGAAGATGTCGCAGTCGCAGACGACGCGGCGTTTGTTTATGGAAGTGAAATGGCATATAGCCCATACGGCTATGCTGGTTACGGCTATACAGCCTACGGATTCCGTCGATTGGCTCCCCGCACTTTTGGCGGATATTACTTCACGCCGGTTGAAGAACAGTGCCCTCCGTATGCACAAAGTTATTATGAATACTCTCCCACTCGTTACGGAACGGATCCCTGCGCCCAGTGGACTTTCCGCGGCTGTTTCCTCCGTATTCCGATTTGGGAATACACCCCCCAGCTTATTCCGCCGAGACCTCATCGCGATTTCCACTGCTGCCATAACAGCGGTCTTTGCACTCCTGAAATGCCGTGCTGCCCGTTGTGCAATATTAATGGCTGCTGCGATCGTGAACGCGCAATCGAAGCCGGCGAAGATTACGTCCCGGACGACAATCACAACCCGTCTCTGGCTCCCGTTCCCGTAACGAAGTCTCAAGACGCAGACGACTCAATGGGCATTCCCACCACGTCAACAGACGACCCCGTTGCTGACGATATCCCGGAAGAACCCGCTGACGACGCCGTCCCGGAAGACGAATCCAATCCGAATTCTCTGCTGGATTCCGCGAAATCCGCCAAGGTTAAAGCGTCTCAGGTTTCCTGGAGCAAGCCGAATCCTGACGGAACCCCTTCCAATCGGTTGTCGAACATTGACGTTCGCTCTTCCCGCGGCGTCATTTTCACGATTTGGGCGCCCAATCAGGCGAAAGTTTACGTCAACGGAGCTCCTACAAAATCTGTCGGTTCCAAACGCACGTTTGCTTCTATCAATCTCAAACCGGGATTGAAATATCAGTACGTTATTGACGCTGTTGTCGAAAAAGACGGTAAAACCTATTCCGAATCCAAGACAATCGTCGTCAGCGCCGGCGACGTCAAAACGATCGCCTTTGCGTTCCCGGAACTCAACAACATCCCGTCTGACGAATGGAGCGGCGACGGCTTCTAATCTGACCTGATTCAATCAGATATTAAGAAAAAAGAAAGAATGTAGAGTTGAATAAATTCTACATTCTTTTTTTATCCTGATCTTTTTGCCGTTCTTCAAATGCGCCTTGCGATGAGCGCCTGAGATTACATCGGCGCCCCAAACAACGTTTTGTTCTGTCAGAGCTGCGGTTTTACAACCAGAACGTAACTTCGAGTAAACGGCGGGAGATTTTTCACCTCTCCACAGACTTCCAAACGCCAGGCAATTCGATTATGCGGAGAGTCAAAAGAGTGCATCTTGTCTTGAGGAATTGTAAACTCAAACGACTTTTCAAACTGCTCGTTTGCAACAATATCGAAATCCTTCTCCGAAACAAGATTCGAACGATAAACAACCAGTTTTTCTCGACGAATATCTGTACCGTATGAAAAAGCCGCTTCTTCTTCGCAGATAAGATTGACGTCCAGGCTGATTACGTGATACGCTCCCATCTGAATAACCAACGCCTTAGTTGTTTGACCCAGATGCAGCAGCGCGTCGTTAATTTCTATAAGCGTAGGAGAAATAGAAGTTGCCAACTGCAAATTCCGGAAAAAGTAAAAAACCAATCCAATCCAGATTAAAATGAACGGTATAATAAAACCGTTTAAAACCCAGTCTGGTTGACGGTCCAACAATCCCCCCAAAGCGACGGAAATGAGAACTATACACATAACTCCCCATGCAACCATCAATAACAGAAGAACGCCAAGACTCCAAATAGGCGAGTTGTCCAGAGGAAGGCGATACTTCATTTTGACTCCGGGAGAGTCTATTATGTTGCGTATTGAGGGAACGTTGGGCAGATCAATATCCAGTTCCGACTCAGATGGTTTTTCTGACGAAATCTCAGGCGGTGAATCTTCTGAATTCTCTGCTGAATTATTTTGTACTGCGTCTGATTGAAGAACGCTTTTTTTCACTGCGCGTCCGGAACGATACATGTACAAATGAATCAGAGGGCCTAATCCAAGCAGGAACAAAGAGATTGGCACAATTAGCAGCGTTATATTCGTCCACGACCAGTTGCGAAACAAAACGACTTTTTGAGGATCGTGAGGATCATACCAACAAACATAGTCTTTTCCGATTTGAAACGCTTTGAGAGCTTCATGCGCTTCTTTTTTTTGATATGAATACCCTGAATTGTTAAGCGAATTGAAGTCGTAGGTCCAAATGCGGTATTTTTTTAATATCGTTTTCCCGGACTTGTCTGAAGCCAGCGGAGTAGGAGCGGCATATTCAATTTGAATTCGCGGTCGATACAAACTGTTGTTTGGCATAGGCTCAACATTAAGGCTTACTACTTTACATCGAGTCTCTACGAATTCTCTTTGAAGACGCCACTGGGGCATAATCATCCAAAAGACAATCACAATAAAGCCAATTATGCCGCTAATCATAAAACCAAACGCCAACGCCGCCTCAATCCAGACTCCGGAAAGACGGTCTGAAGGCGTTGTACGATCTTCGATTTTTAATGAGGTCAAAAGATTAAGCGACATCTTGCAGGATTACGCTTGTTCATTTATTGGCGGCAGGATTGACGCGATTTACGGTAAAAACCGATTCGTTCCAGTGCGTCGTAGACTTCGTTGAGAGTTTTTTCTCCAAAATTGGAAATGCTCAACAATCGATCGCGAGAGCTGTTGAGTAAATCTCGAACTGTAAAGATGCCTTGTTCTTCCAGGCAGTTTGTGGTGCGAAGCTGCAGACCAATTTCCGCGGTGCTAAGTTTGAGTTTACGCTGTAACTCTTCGTGAGCGACGATTTCTGGACGCAATGGTACGCGAGTAGACATGATACCTCCGTGAAAATGTTCAGATTAAAATTGGGTTTCCAACACCGACGTTGAGTCAACGTCAGTTCTGACAAATCAGTCATCCTTTGACTGATTTCGCTATTATAACAAATAGAGAATGTTTTTGAAAGCCCCCCCACGGAAAATTTTTTAAAATTTTTTTGAGGGCTTGTGCGCCCGGAAAAAACTCACACGAAGTTCGCAAAGAAATGGAACGCGGTAATGGAGCGATAGGCGAGCCACGGGTGTTAACCCGTGG
>JAZUMX010000545.1:0-6690 GCA_045603865.1 Thermoguttaceae bacterium | reverse complement strand
TGGGAGTAGCTGGGAATAGCTGGGAGTAGCTGGGAGTAGCTGGGAATAGCTGGGAGTAGCTGGGAATAGCTGGGAGTAGCTGGCAGTAGCTGGGAGTAGCTGGGAATAGCTGGGAGTAGCTGGGAGTAGCAGGGAGACTTCTGGGAAAACTCTCAGCGATTCCCAGAAAACTCCCAGCAGTTCCCAAAAATTCCCAGCAAATTCCCAGCCTTTCCCAGTCCAACCTTTATTACCAATCATGCCCTACACAGAAACCAGTTACGAAAACGCCGTTATTCAGCTATTTGAGAAGATGGGGTATACGCATAAATGCGGCTATGATATAGAACGCGATTATCAGATGCCGCTGTATATGGACGAGCTAAAAGGCGCTTTATATCGGCTCAATCCGCAGCTTCCGGAAGACGCGATTTCTGACGCTCTATTTAAACTCCAGAACTTTGAAATCGGCGAGCTGGTTCAGAAAAACGCCATTTTTATGGACTATCTGCAAAACGGAATAGAAGTCCGCTATACAGAAAACGGCGTTCAGCGGTCGGCGTTATGTTATTTAATAGACTATTCCAACTGCGACAACAACTCTTTTGATATCGCCAACCAGTGGACGTTCATTGAAAACGAAAACAAACGTCCAGACGTTCTTCTGTTTATCAACGGTTTGCCGCTCGTTTTAATGGAATTAAAATCGCCGTCGCGGGAGGAAACGGACGCGTCAGAAGCCTATAAACAAATTCGCAACTATATGCAAGCCATTCCGTCGATGTTCATCTATAACGCCATTTGCGTTATGAGCGACATGGCTCTCAATCGGGCGGGAACAATTACCTCTGGCGAAGATCGCTATATGGACTGGAAAACGGTAGACGGCAGTTATGAGAATACGCGGTTCGCAAACTTTGAAACGTTCTTTACTGGCATTTTTCAGAAAGAACGCCTGCTCGATATTCTGAAAAACTTTATTCTGTTTTCCAAAGAAGGGTTGACAAACTACAAGATTCTGGCGGGCTATCATCAGTATTTTGCAGTGAGAAAAGCGGTAGAGTCCACAAAGAAGGCGACGCTTACCGACGGCAAAGGCGGCGTGGTTTGGCATACGCAGGGAAGCGGAAAATCGCTGTCGATGGTCTTTTACGCTCATTTATTGCAGTCGGAACTGGAAAGCCCAACTATCGTCGTTATTACCGACAGAAACGACCTGGACAATCAGCTGTATTTGCAGTTTTCCAAATGCAAGGACTTTTTGCGTCAGACGCCTGTTCAAGCCAAAAGCCGCGAGCATTTATCGTCGCTTTTGGAAAAACAAAAAGTGAACGGCATCATTTTTACCACCATGCAAAAGTTCGAGGAGCCGGGCGAACCGCTTTCTCTGCGGCGGAATATCATCGTTATAGCGGACGAAGCCCATCGCGGGCAGTACGGGCTGACAGAAAAAATCAAAATGAAGAAAAACGCCGACGGGGAACTGGTCGCTCATCGTTCCGTTGGAATCGCCCGCATTATTCGACAAACGCTCCCGAACGCAACCTATATCGGCTTTACCGGCACGCCGGTTTCGCTTGAAGACCGCAACACGCGCGAAGTGTTCGGCGACTATATCGACGTCTACGACATGACGCAGGCGGTCGAGGACGGGGCGACGCGCCCGGTGTACTACGAAAGCCGCGTTATGAAACTCAAGCTGGACGAAACGACTCTTCAGCTTATCGACGCGGAATACGATATTATGTCGCACAACTCCGACCCGGACGTAATCGAACGCAGCAAACGCGAGCTGTCGCAGATGGAGGCGATTCTGGGTCATGAAGACGCTATTAATTCGCTTGTAGACGACATTCTCGATCATTACGAGAATTACCGTCAGAACCTTCTAACCGGCAAGGCGCTGATCGTTTCGTATTCAAGAGCCATTGCAATGAAAATCTACAATCGCATTCTTGAACTGCGCCCAACCTGGACGGACAAGGTTGCCGTCGTTATGACCTCGTCCAATAAAGACCCCGAAGAATGGCATGACATTATCGGCTCTAAACATCACAAAGAAGAGCTTGCAAAGGATTTCAAAAAAGACAACAGCCCTCTGAAAATCGCAATTGTCGTCGATATGTGGCTGACGGGGTTTGACGTTCCGTCGCTGGCGACGATGTACATTTACAAGCCCATGATGGGATACAACCTCATGCAGGCAATAGCTCGGGTGAACCGCGTTTTTCAGGATAAAGAAGGAGGGTTAATCGTCGATTACGTCGGAATAGCCACCTATCTCAAACTGGCGATGAACGAATACACCGTCCGCGACCGAAAGAATTACGGCAATCCCGATATCGCTCAGACGGCATACCTGGTCTTTCAGGAAAAGCTGTCTGTTTGCCGCGACTTGCTTCATCCTTTTGACTATTCCGCCTTTTTCAACGGAAACGAACTCACCGCAGGCAGAACGATTACCGGCGCGGTCAACTTCCTTATGGACGTTTCGCGGGAGCAAGTTCGCAACGATTACATTAAAGAAGCGCTTCTGCTGCACAAAGCCCTTTCGCTGTGTTCTTCGATTGCAAAAGAAGACGAGCGCGAGCTGGCGGCGTTTCTGGAAGCGGTTCGCGTTTTGCTCATGCGAATCGTCAGCCAGGGGACGGGAAGAAGGCTCTCGCTCCCGGAAATCAACGCCAATATTAACGAGCTGTTAAAGCAGTGCATTAAAGGCAGCGGCGTCATCAATCTTTTCTCCGACAGGGAACTGGAATTTTCGCTCTTCGATCCAAAGTTCCTCAAAGAGATTTCTCAAATGAAAGAAAAGAATCTCGCCGTCGAACTGCTCCGAAAGCTGATTTCAGAACAGATTCACATTTACAAGCGGACGAACCTTGTAAAATCCGAACTGTTCAGCGAGCTAATGCAGAAAGCCATGAATCGCTACCTCAACGGTTTGCTCACCAACGAACAGGTCATTGAAGAAATGCTCAATCTGGCAAGACAAATTCGGGAAGCTCATCAGGCAGGAGAAGAACTCGGTCTGAACGCCAACGAACTGGCGTTCTACGACGCCATTACCAAGCCGCAGGCGATCAAGGATTTCTACGAAAACGAGGAACTAATCGCCATTACCAAAGAACTGACTGAAACGCTTCGCAAGAACTGTACAATCGACTGGCAGAAACGCGAATCTGCCAGAGCTAAAATGCGTATGATGATCCGGAAACTCCTGAAAGATCACCGCTATCCGCCAGAAGGCATGGAAGACGCAATCGTTACAGTTATGAACCAGTGCGAACTGTGTGCAGATGAACAATAGCTGGGAGGAATCTGGCAGAGGCTGGAAAACTCCCAGCAGCTCCCGGTTCTTTTCCAGTCTTGCTGGATCGCGGCTGTAACAGTTGCCAAAGATGCGCCGCTAAAAATCAATGTTATAATAGCTCTACCCGTATAATCAACATTCTTTCGCAACTCGCTGCTCGCAACAATTAATTCCGAATTAATCACTCCTTGTATTCCCCCGTAATCGGTTTGCCGGACGTGCCAAGGGAGGTCAGCGGGCGGACGGTGAACGAAAGCGTCTTGTTGCGGGGCAGTTCCGCTTTCGGGATGGTTAGCTGTGTTACGCCGCCGTTCGGTTCGCTGCCGATTCCCAAATTGACGCCTGACGCGTAGACGGCTTTGTAAATCGGATTAGCCCCTTCTCCGCTATTGATAGCAACCTCGTAGGCGTAAACGCGAGAATCGGGGTTGGCGTTGGCAAGCGGAATCGTCAGTTTAACGACAGATGAAGCGGGTTTACCTTCTCCCGCCGGGACGTCTGCGCTTTCGACAAGCAGTTTCGCGCCGCTCTGGAATTGCGGTTCGCCGATAACCTTGATCAATTCGCCTCTTGCAAACGGGTGCGGATTGAATTTGTTCATCGGCAAAATCCAGTCAGAGCCGAGAATTGCGCCGGCGCCGGCGGTAAACTCGCGTCGCTGAATGACAAGCATGTCGTTGTACACGCGGACGACATATCCCTGCCGACCTCTGCCCGTCTGCTCTCGCCCGCCGATAGCGGTTTTCGTAATCCATCCGTCTCCCACCAGAGCGCCGCAGCCCCGCGGTTCGCAGGACGCGCACTGAATAACCGGAAGCCGGTTTTTATAGAGAGCTATAATATTCCAGTTTGTTATGCTCCAGTGATTGTGTCCGAAGAACGAAACGGCGCCGACGTGACGCATCAGATCTCTTCGCACCCTGTAGGAAGGGCGGCTGTGCTGAATGTAGAAATAAGGATGGAGAGGGTCGCGCCCGCTCTTCCAGTTCTTCAACGCGGCTATTGCCTCGGCTTCGCTGACGCCCCAGTTGCGGCCGAAGAAGTGATACCCCTTGACCTCTTTATGCCAAACAGGTTCATACTTCTCGCCCCAGATGCGCTGCCAGTTCGCCGCCATGTCGGTTTCCAGGACGTGGCTGGCATACTGAGCCGGGTCTGGATAGCGCTTTTTGACAAAATCGCCGTAACGAGCGCCGTCGACGTCGTGGTTCCCTGTTACAAACAGCTTGACCGGCCCGCTGGTAACTTTTCCAAAGACTCTGCGCCACGCCCCAGCATGAAACGCCATCTCCTGAACCTGTCCGCGGTGCGCCATATCTCCGCAATGCATGACGGCGTCAACGTTCTGTTCTTTGAAGTATTTCAGCGCGGCGACGAGGTATTTATCCGGCCAGTTGGCGCCCAGGCGGTTGCCCCAGACTGTCGTTCTCAAATGCGTATCGCTGATAACGCCGAAAACCAGGTTCGGCTCGCCGTCATGTTGCCAGCCGGGAGGCGCCGCGAAAAGCTCGCCGCAAAACAGCGAGCCAAACGCGCCAAACGTTCCTTTAAGAAAATCTCTGCGTTTCATCGTTTTTTACTCCTCAATAATAACGCGGAATCCGACGTTGTAGACTTTCTGCCAGGGTTGGTACGGGAATCGGACGCTGGAGCCGGCGGAAACGGGTCGGTTGTTCCAGCTGCCGCCGCGGGCGACTTTCTTCGTTCGGTCTGAACCCGAGTTGCGGCCGTCGTTGTCTTTGTACGGGTACGGCTTGTAGTCGGATCGCGTCCATTCGGAAACGTTGCCAACCATGTCGTACAGACCAAAGGCGTTGGGTTCGTACTGTTTGACGTAATCGACAGTAAACCATTTGTCCTTGAATCGGTCGTCACGCAGCGGAAACGTTTTGCTTTCCGTATGCGGACGTCGGCGGTGAATCATGCTTCCGCCTTCCCACGTCGTGTACGTGTTGTACAGATCGGCGTCGGCGAGGTTCGCCCAATTCGTCCAGTCTGTATCCCAGTCGCCGTAGAAGAACTGTTTGTCGCTGCCGGCGCGCGCCGCCCATTCCCATTGAGCTTCCGTCGGGAGCGCGACGTTCTTTCCAGAGCGTCCCTTAAGCCACTTGCAGAAGTTCGTCGCTTCAATCCACGAGATTCGAGAAACAGGCTGAAGCGGATGGTTGGCGATGTATCCCGGCGTTGTATGGTCTTTGCCGTCTTCGCGATTGTAACGGGTGTCGTGTTCCGGGTCGAAACATTCGTACTGCTGGTTGGTAATTTCCGTTTCCGACATCCAGAACGGCTTTTTGATTTCCACCACAGCCCGGGCGCGTTCGTCCGGATAGCCGTCTTCGGAACCCATGATGTACTTGCCCGCCGGGATTTTAACCATAGTTATATAGACGTCGTTGCCGGCGTGGTCTTTACCCAGATTGATTTCCATCTTTTCCCGGACGTTTCCGCCTGCCAGTTTTGCCGCTGCAGACCGACTCATAGGCCAGTTTTCCACCTTGAGGTTGTCCGGCTGAACGAACGGCTGAGGCGGCGGAATAATCGGCTCGATATTGGCTTCTCGAGCGGCGAGCGACTGACGATATTCCTCTTCCGGGTTGTCGTCTATGCCGGCATAGAGCTTTTGCAGTTCCAAACGTCGATTCTCTCTGCCGGGGTTGTTCCACATGCCGGTATACGGCGCGTTGAGGTCAATCCACGTATAGAATCGTTCCCACGCTTCCTTCGGCAGTTCAACGCCGTGATGTCCCTTTTTGAGCATCTGAATCAGTTCGCTTGTTGAGGCGTGATATTCCATCGGCTTCATCACGTCGAGGTCGGTTTCCGGACCCGGACGGCGGACGTACGGGTTGATCGCTGCGTAAGACGTATCGTTGACCCAATACCCGGCATTGTGAGGAACGAACGACAGCCCGCCGGCTTTGTCGTTATCGTTGTGACATCCAACGCAGTATTTGTCGAGCGTAGGCTGAAGTTCCGCCTGGAATCCCCACGATCGTGCCGGACCGTACCACGGCGTGAGCTTTTGCGGGGCTTTGCGGGACGCAATCGTCATTTTGGCCGGCGTAACGTCGTTGGCGTTTTCGTGACAGCCGTTGCAGGACAAGGCTTCCCCCGGCATGACAACCGTCCAGGATCTCATCAACGCGATTGCCGCCCCTTCTTCGTCCAAAACCTGCATCGCAAAAGGCGTGTTGGCGGGAACTTCAAAGAAGAACGACCCGTCGTCTTCAATTTTTACCGTGCACAAAACGCGTTTATTATCCCACGACGACTGCTGACCGCAGGATTCGTGCCCGCCGGAATGATTGTATCCGTAATGATAGGCGATAACGCGAATGTTCTTTGCTGCGCCGCGGGGAACGCCTTCCATGCCTCTGCCGAGATAGACGTCTGTGCAGAAG
>JAZUMX010000544.1:0-4142 GCA_045603865.1 Thermoguttaceae bacterium | reverse complement strand
TAATGTTTGGACAGAATACGTCGGACTGTACGACGAGTTCGTATGAACGTCGTTGCCGAGCGCCATGACTTTGAAATAATACGTTGTATTCGCGTTCAATCCCGTAATAGTCGCCGAATTGGAAGTTGCCGGAATGCTGGAAGCGTTTGTAAAGTCTGAAGAAGCTGAGTACAAAACCGTATATCCCGGAGCGCCCGAGACTCTATCCCAGCCAAGCGATATTGACGTAGGCTCTTTTTCAGAAACTCTTAAATTTGTTGGAGCGTTGAAATCGTTGTAATTTTCACTGACCCAATCCAAAAAATTTTCTACAATGGCAAATTTTCTATTAATTTTTTGTCCGCCGTTTCCGACAGGAACGTTTTCATAATTACAGACAACAGCCTGAACGCATTGCGCCCAGTCTTCCAGAGGGCTGTTAGTTCCATAAGCGTCCGTAAATTCAAAATAGGGAGAATTCTTGTCTGTAACGCAGCCCGATTTAAATGTGTAACCTGAATAATAATCATAGTCCCATGATATTGTGTAGAAACTTTCCCAGTACGGATTATAAGTATTGTTCCAAAAATGTCCAAATTCGTGAATTGCCGCAAAGCTGCCTTTCCTGTCAAGGTAAACGCCTGAACCATAGTTATAAGATCTGTTTTTGGAAGGATTATGGAGATAGTAAGTGCCGCACAGAATTTCAGATATAGAGTTATTACGCGGGATAGCGATTGCTTTCCAGTTTCCACAGCGAATATAATACGGATACAGACCGTCCGGATTACTTTCATCAAGCAAATCTTTCAACTCATTTTCAGTCCAGGCTTCAACAAGATTGTCGCTGGCGATGGAAGAGTATGGCAAGGCAAGCAGTAAAACGTCGTCGTCCCCCAAGACGCTTCCTGAACTCCAAGATTTTGAATCCTGGCTTCCCATCCAGATAAACAAGTTGCTTCCATTTCCGGTGTTGGCAGTTGTGTCTAAGCCGTTGCCGGTAACAATGCGATTATCCCCGTCTGCGCCGTCTATATAATCGTTTCCTTCTCCGCCCAGGAGAAAATCATTTCCTGAACCGCCAATGAGAACGTCGTTTCCATCTCCGCCGTATGCGAGAACGTCTTTTGAAGCGTACTGATTCGTAACATGACTCCAGTTTTTAAACACGTCATTGCCTGCGTAACCCCAAAAAAGAATCGAATCAACAGAATTAACGCCAAAAGACCATGAATTTAATTGATTATTTCCCTGAGCGTTATACAACCGAACGACTAAATTTTGAGCGTTTTCCTCAATTTCGACCCAGTCGTCATTGGGCGTGCCTGGAATGTACAGGTTTCGATTGATAAGCGTTGGGGAAACTGCGGTATTATCAGGAGAGATTATTATCCTGCTTGTAAATAATACGGAAGCCCCTGTTTCGAATTCTGCGCATAAGGGCAAATCTGTTGTTGTGGAAAGATCAAAGGATTTATCGTAATTTAACCCCGATTGAAGTACGGTTCCTACGCTGTTTTTGAACGTCCAGAATTTTTCGGTATAAAAATGGATAACAAGCGTATTAGAGCGATTCGTGGGCAAAGCGATGTTTTGGATTGTTGTATTATAAAATACCAAACTTTCCAGCTTCGTACAGTTTGACAAATCCATTACTGTTAGAGAGTTGAAACCGAAATTCACAAAAGACAATAATGTATTCTTCGACAAGTCCAGTTCAGTCAAAGAATTGATAGAACAGTCAAATTCTGTCAGATTTATGTTTTTCGACACGTTCAGTTCCGTCA
Source organism: Thermoguttaceae bacterium (assembly GCA_045603865.1). Taxonomy (GTDB): domain Bacteria; phylum Planctomycetota; class Planctomycetia; order Pirellulales; family Thermoguttaceae; genus RUG11551. Next base: position 2,376 of record JAZUMX010000544.1, on the reverse strand, counting down.
GATTGTTATCGCCGCAAAACAAAGAAGTCAGCGCAGTATTCTTTGACAAGTCCAGTTCGGTTAACTGATTGTAATTAGTCAGCAGTTCCGTCAGCAGCGTACATTGCGATACATTCAGGGAGGTTAACTGATTGGATCTGCAATCCAACTTGGTCAGAGCCTTTAACCTGACAACATCCAGAGACTGCAAATTGTTTCCACCGCAATTCAACTCCGTCAGCAATGTATTCCCGGTTAAAGTCAGAGTGGACAGTTGGTTAGAATAGCAATATAGCTTTGTCAATTTTGTTAGCGGGGAAATATCCAGAGAATTCAAATTGCAGCTGCTGCAATCCAGTTCCGTCAGCGACGAATACCCTGACATGTTCACAGAGCCCAGCGGATTATAGCTGCAATTCAACTTGGTCAGCGATGCCCGGCTGGATAAATCCAAAGAGGACAGTTGATTATTGCTGCAGTTTATTTCGCCAAGAGATGTACAGCCAGTAGTTTTCAGAGTGGCTAGATTGTTATTAGAGCAATTCAAAACCCTTAGCGAGGAGCAATTCGAGACGTTCAAAGACGTTAACTGATTATTGTTGCAGGAAAGCGTTGTCAGCGATGTACAGCCTGACGCATCCAGAGAGTTTAGCGAACTGTACGAGATCGAAAACTCTGTCAGCGATGTACAGCTCGAAACGTTTAATGACGTCAACTGGTTGTAATAACAGCTAAGCGATGTCAGCGACGTCAAACCCGAAACATTCAGCGTAGTCAGATTATTGGAAGAACATAGAAGCGTTTCCAGCTTATTACAGTTCGATACATTCAGAGAGCCCAGTTGATTAGAATCGCAATCCAGTTCCGTCAGTTCTTTACAACTTGATACATTAAGGGTTGACAACTGGTTAGAATAACAATCCAGTCTGGCCAACGCAGTACAGCTGGACAATGACAGGGACGACAGTTGGTTTCCAAAACAGTATAGATCAATCAGCGCCGAACAACCCAATACATTCAGGTTAGTCAGCTGATTTGAACTGCAGTTAACAAAGGTCAACGCAGTACAACCGGAAAAGCTCAGTGACGTTATCTTGTTGTTATAACAATTAAACGCTTGCAGGGAGGTGAATTCGGAAAAGTCGGCAGTTCCAACCAACTGATTGCCTGCTATGAGTATATGCGTAATTCTCCTGTTATCTCCGTATGTCCAGTAAAATCCATCCCACGTTGACGGGTCGGACGGGTTGTAGCTGGAACTGATCTTTTTCCCGTTTTTAACGCCTGACTCGTCAGTTTGCTCCAGAAACGCGACCATTTTCTGATAGTCGTTGTGGTTGTAGCCGGAAGGCGTGGCGTAGCTGGATTGCAGAGCTGTCTGTTCGTTTGCCGTTGGAAAATCGACGCTTAGCGAGTCGGCTTCCGATGGTAAAGCAGCGGAGGAAACGTATGCGGCATCGTCAGCGTCCAAGAGGTTAGCGCCAACGGATAACAGATCGCGAGACTCCAACGGTTCCAGGGACAGATTTCTGGTTCGAACCGTTCCGCAGCGATACTTGCCGCATGATGCGCGATGTCCGTTATTGAGGTTCTGCTTACGTCCGAAGAAAAAGCCGTTAATAGTCATTGCAAAGATTCCTTCTTTCGTTAATAGTTAAGGGGGGGTTATTATTGCAAATAATCACATAACCATATAATTTATCACATATTATAATCACTCAATAAAAGGATAGAAGGAGGGGGAAGAAAAAATATCATTTGCTTTGCTCTTGACGTTTTTTCTTCGCCCGCAGTTTTTGCAGAGTTGCGAAGGAGCGGCGACCGCCGAACGGGGCGTCGAACTCGTCTTCCAACTCGCCAAAGAGAACTTCCAGGATGTCTTCCAGCGTAATCAGACCGAGCGTTTCTCCCCCTTCGCCGTTTTTGTTGACGTCTCCGGAGGTAACAATCGCCATGTGAGCGTGCTGGTTGACAAACAGCTTGAGGACGTCCGACAGTTCCGTCTGCGGTTCGATAAAATGAATCTTTCTCATAACGCCGCGGACGTTGGGCGCTTTTGGATTTACAGACGACCACGAGATCAGTTCCTTGAAATTGACGTAGCCCAAAATGTTGTTGACGTCTTGCCCTTCCACAACGGGGAATCGGGTATGCGGGTCGGCGTGAATGACGTCTATCGCCTCGGCAAGCGTCATATCGGTGGAAATGAACTTGATTTGCGTTTCCGGAACCATGACCTCAAAGGCGTACTGTTCCTGCAGCGCGGCGGTCTGACGGAAAATGCGCTCCTGATGAACGTCGAGCTGTTTTCTTAATCGGGCAATTCCCGCCAAGGCGGAAATCTCGTCTGTCGGGGACGTCGGCGCGGATCGCGATTCCCGTTCAAACGGACGGTTG
>JAZUMX010000543.1:0-4506 GCA_045603865.1 Thermoguttaceae bacterium | reverse complement strand
TGTTATTAAAGGTTCCAGCGGAATCCGCAACGTTGACGGTAACAGATTCTCCGTTATGCGCGACGTCGATTGTTTCAACCTTGTCCGCAGAGCAGATAATGGTTGCCTTGTCAGCTCCGCCGTTGACGCTTGTCGCAGTCAGCGTTGGGGCGGCAGCGGTAATCGTGTACGTATTGGAGTTGCCGCCGAAGATAATCACGTCGCCGCTCATGGAGGCGTTGGAGCCTTGAATGACCAGCGTATCGTCGGCATATCCGTCATACAGGTTGATGGCAGATTCGTCCGATCCGACAACCTTGTTGCGGAATCCGTAGACGTCAATCGTCGTTCCGTTAGCCAGAACCATATTGATTGCCTCTGGCGAAACGTCGAATGTTGTCGCAGCCAAATCGCCGGAACCGTCAGAAACGCGGGCGGTGTCAACTGCCGAGTACGAATGCGAGGTTGCAACAATGCTGTTGAATCCCCAAGCCGTGTTGCTGTACGAGGTCTTGACGGTACTCTGCATGAACGCCATGACCTTGTTGTCAAGGCACGTAACCGTGAAGTCGTCTTTGATGTCGTTGCTGGTGGTCGATCCGGAAATAACCGTTTCGTCAACAAACAGAACGGCATCCTGATTGTCTGTCGAGTAGGCGTTGTTGACCGCGAATCCGCTTGCCGTAACGTAGTAGCTGTTAGGCGCAGTCGGGTCGGTAATGTCGCCGTCGGTCATTCTCATGACGCGAGCAACCGTCTGAACGGTGTCGACCGCAGCCGAATCGTTGAACGTTGCCGAGTCAGTTCCGCCAAACTTCGAGTAGGCTTCAGCAGCGGCGGTTCCAATAGCTGTGAGCTTGTAACCGTTAGCCAGAGTCATGGTCGCAGTCTTGCTGGCAGCGTCAAACAGGTAGGAGTCGTTGCCGTTTGAGTCGTAAATTCTGACCGTGCAATCGGCGGCTTCCGGAGCGATGTTGGCTGTAACGTTGCCAAAGTTGGTAATGACAACGTCTTTGCCGTTCTCGGACAAAATGATCTTGTTGGAGTACATATTGAGCGAGGCGTCCGGGCTGGTAACGTCAAGGCTGACGTCCGGATTGCCTGCCAGCGAGCTTCCACCCGTCTTGGCATTTGCTGTAACCGTATCGAATCCGCTGAAATCGCAGTGGTATTCAGTCGTGTCGAACTGACCGCCATCGCTGTCCGCGTTGAACGAAGTGATGTTCTTCGCTTCCAGTTTCATGGTGTCAACGCTGTTTTCATCTGACGATACGTCGGCGTTAAGTTTCACCGTACTGAATCCGTCAGCTGTAACAGTGTATCCCGTACCCTTTGCGGTAAGAGAATTGTCGTTGAGCGTAACGGTATCGTTGTCGTTGGTTCCGATAATTTCTACCGTGTCGCCGGAAACGCCGTTGAAGTCAATATTGGCGAAATCGACAACCGAATATTCATAGGAGCTGGTCGACAGCGTCGCAGAGCTTCCATTTGCAGTGAAGTTGCGGGACTCGGTTCCCTTGTCGGTGTCAAATGTGACGGAATCAGATCCGCCGCGGCCGACAACGTTGACCTTGCTGAAGTTGTACAGAGTAATCTTCTGTCCAAGCGAGTTGGTCATTTCAACAGCGTCAACAGTCTTGCCATCGCGTTGAGTCGTCATGAATCTGACGTTGTCCGCGCCGGCAGAACCGTACAGAGTAACCTCGGAACCGTTGCCGTCAACGTCCAGAATCTTGGAGTTGATCTGCTGCGGATCGTCGTCGTCCTGAACCATCGTCCACGTTCCGTCAGCAACGGAGAAGATAACCGTCTTGTTGACGTCATCGTCAATCTCTTCGTTCTGGATGACAGTTCCAGCGCCTTCGCCGCTTGTGAAATCAGGCGACAAGGACGACGGGCTGTTAGCAGTCCAGAGGAATCGTCGGCGATAGATGTCGGAGTAGTCCAATGTTGAAACGTGGTTGGATACGCCGGACAGGACGCTGCCGTTGACCAGGTTGTCGTGAATGTTGGTCAGGTTGCCAGAACCTCCGGAGCCGCCTTCGCCATTGGCGCCGTCGCCGCCGTTATTGGCGTTATCGCCGCTGTTTTCACCATTCTTGACTGGATAGTTGCGGCTCAGGTCGCCAGGACCAGTCCACGTGAAGACGCATTCGCCTTTTTCGTTGACGGAAATGTCCTGCTGGAACTGGCTGCCGTAAATCAGAGAGTTGATCTGAACGTCTTTCTGATTCTGCATTGCAGCAGCGTTGCTGAATACGTCGTCATACCATTTCGCGAACACGCCGTAGCTGTAGCGAGAGGTGGCAGAGGCGTCGTAATCGGAAACTTCGTGTCCGAAGGATACCCAGGAAATGACGCAGCGTCCGTCTTCGCCCAAACCGACAACCGGTTCAAACTGATCGTCAAACGTCTTGTTGTTGACGCGGAATTCCGGCTGAGTGAGACCCTTAAGAGTCTGAGCGCCGTTGGAATCAACTTTGTACGTTCTGGCGTAAATGCCCTTTTCGCTTCCGTCCTGAAGATTGCTGGAGTAGGTAACAACAACGTTGCCCTTGGAGTCCATATCAACGCTGGGCGTGTACTTGCTGTACTGTCCATTCTCGCTGATAACGACCTGTTCGTTGACCTGAACAATCTTTCCTCCGGAATCCAGCTGGAATGTACGACCGTTGATTGTACTCTTCAACGTCGAATTCTGCCAGACGACGATCAGGTTGCCGTTTTCCATTGCCACAGACGGATTGCATTGACCAATCGTGTCTGCAACGTTGACCAGGAACGGTTTGTCGGAATAAACGCCGCGGGAGTCTTTCATCGACGCAATCGCATTCGGTTCGTCGTCGGTCGATGTGAAGCTGTAAATGCGCGCGTAAATTCCATAGCGATCAACAGTTCCATTCGGATAGTTGTTGTCGTAGACCAGAACGTCTTCTCTGGATTTGAAATCTTCATTTGCCCACGTGATGACAAAGTTGCCCGTTGCAGAGTCAATCGCGACTTTCGGATTTGTCTTGACGCCGCGGACGTCGTTGTCAACCTGGAAGAAGTCTCCATACTGAGCCAGATTCGTTACATAATAATCGTTGTCGTAGGTTACCTTGAAACGAACCGCCATGATGTTGGTTCCGTCATCGTACGGATCCAGGGTTACCATTTCCTGATCTCCGTTGCCAGAGTCAACCACATGGGCGTCGCGCGAGTCAGTCAGTTCAACCCAGGTAATGACAACGTTGCCGTATTTGTCCATCGCAACGTCCGGCGAGCACTGGTGCGTGTACTCTTCGAGCATGACAACAAACTCTTGTCCGACTTTGTTGCCGTCGTAATCGTACATCTGAGCCATAATGCGGCGGAAGCCGTTTGACGTTTCGCTGTTGCTGGCAATGAGCGTACCGTCTTTATACAGGTAACGATTGAGAGCCGGATTGTTCTGATAATCGCCGTCTTCGTCTTCCGGAATCCAGTCGGTTTCCCAAACTACGATGTAGTTGCCGTACTGATCCATCGCAACAGCAGAATTTTCCTGGATGCCTTCCTGGTTGTTATAGTTGACCAGGGTGTCGCCCTTGAGGTCTGCCGCTTCAAAATCATACGGATCTTCGGAAACGTTGCCGGAATCCAGCGAGGACGGGATGCCGTCGTCAACTTCCATGATAAAGCCTGTGCTTCCAGTGCCGCCGACCTGACCGTTGGTCTTGCCGTAATCCCACTTGCTGTACGATCCGTCCAACGGATTCTTGTTGAGGTCTTCCATGTTGGTAGACCCGATGAATTCGTAGGTGTAGCCCGGTTCCAGAGCGGGAAGTCCGTCGTCGCCCGGCTGAATGTAGATGACGATCTCGTTCTTGCCGTCGTCTCCAACGGAGAACATGGAATCTTCGCGGTCGACAATTCCCTGAATCGGGACGAGGACTTTGTTGCCTTCCAGGTCGGTGCGATAAATGTTCCAGTTGCTCGGATTGAGAACGCTGCTGGCTCCAGTGTGACTCATTTCTTCGGAGAACCCGACGATCAAAGCGACTACCTGCTCGCCGTTTTCGTCAAGCGCGTAATCCTCGGAAATCAGGTAATCCATGTCCTGAGTCTTATAATCGGAGTTGTAAATCTTGCCGGCGTCGAGATCCAGATAGGAATCTTTCGTATCGGTATAAGTGTATTCTTTCTGTCCGGTTTCTTCGTCGTTGGAGAAGATGTAATTCAGCAAGCCATTGGACGTGAAGTCTTCGTACGGCAGTTCGTCTGTAACAGTAACGTCTTTGGTAACGGTCGATCCATCCGGCTTGTAAATATCCAGTTTTTGCGTCGTATCGTCGTAAACGTACGTCGGGCTTTCCGGATTGTTAAGCGGCTGATTGGATGTAACATTGCCGTTGATGTCAACCGTGTTGATTTCGTTGTTATCGTTGACAGAGTAACGCTGTTCGTTATCCTTCCAGGTGAAGACCGGATTGCCGTTTTCGTCTGTAACGCGATTGCCGTCGTTGTCGTAGACGTAGGTGAACAGATCGCCCTGCTCCACCGGCG
>JAZUMX010000542.1:0-4113 GCA_045603865.1 Thermoguttaceae bacterium | reverse complement strand
GTTCGACGCTATTTCAGACTTGGAAAACAGCGTTGAGCGTCTTTGTAAAATCGGTCCGACAAACGATAGCTACTACAATTACATCACAACTCAAATTCTGTTCCATTACGGCGGCGCGCCGTGGAAAGAATGGAACGCCGTCATGCGCGAAAAGCTCATCAACGCTCAAATTCAAACTGGCCCCGAAGCCGGGTCGTGGGATTATTCTAACGAAGATCTCAGCCCAATAGCGGGATTCTCATCCTCGCCTTTAATCAATACGGCGTTGTCCGCGTTGACGCTGGAAGTCTATTATCGATACAAGCCCCTTTATCACAAGCGGGAATACGGAAAAGGATTTCCAATAGAATAAATTATTACATTATCTAAATTTAGATTCATTAATTATTATACTCAGCAACACGGTTCATTCCCTCAAAAAGTTATTTTACACTAACTTGTCTGTTATAATTCAAGTAAATAGAAAATATTTTTTGAAAAATTATTTTTTTCCCGTTGATTTTTCTAAAGAATCGCTATAATAAACGTTATATGAGTAAAAGGAAGTTCAAATCAAAATCTGTTTTTTATAGAACTTCCACTGGAACCATTAAAAAATATTCAGGAGAGATTCATGTCATTCGAAAGACAAGTTGACGAAAACAACGCCGCTGTCGAAGACGGGGAAGAATATGAGGAAGAGTATACATCAGGGGGAGGCACCTTTGCTGATACTATTGCTCGAATTCCCAGCTGGGCAGTTAGTACGGTCGTTCATCTTTGTTTGTTGGTAACTTTGGCTCTTATCAATTTTGACACAACGCCAAAGTCAACGCCTACGGAAATTGTATCCAACCCGGTTGAAGAAGTGGAAGAAATCGAGGAAGAACTCGAAGAACCGCCAGAGGAAATCAACCTTGATCCGGATGCAGAAATCAGCGACGAAGTTGAAGCGACAACCGACGTTTCCGTTTCTGAAACAGACGTCAACATTTCTCCGGCAGACGACATGACCGCCGCTGCGGTTTCCGTCAACCTGGTAGACATCAGCAACACCGTCGCGCCTCGTAACGCGTTGGGCAACGTTGTTGGCGCCTATTCGGGCGACGCATTCTCCGGTCGTGGTTCTGGCAAGGCGCGCGCTCTGGCTATGGGCGGCGGTACGACCGAAAGCGAACGCGCCGTTGCGTTAGGTCTGCAGTGGATTTCCAACCATCAGCTTCCTAACGGAGCATGGAGTTTCAATCATCAATTAGCTCCTGGCTGCCGCGGCGCGTGCAAAAACCCCGGCAAGTTGGATAAAGCGTTCAACGGCGCTACTGGCATGGCTCTTCTGCCGTTCCTCGGCGCAGGCGTAACCCATAAAGAAGGAAAATACAAGAACAACGTCTATAGGGGAATCAACTTCCTTTGCCAAAACGGCAAACAAACCAAAGACGGCTGCGTCAGCTTCCTCGAAAACGGCGGTACAATTTACTCTCACGGCATTGTCGCTATTTGCCTTAGCGAAGCGTACGCCATGACCAAAGACAAGCGAATTCTTCCCGCAGCTCAAGGCGGTTTGAATTACATCTGCTTCCATCAGGATCCCGCCGGCGGCGGATGGCGATATCAGCCCCATCAGGCTGGCGACACGTCGGCTGTAGGTTGGCAGTTGATGGCTCTTAAATCCGGCTACATGGCTGGCTTGAGAGTTCCAAACCAAACAATCAGCAAGGCGACCCGCTTCCTCGATTCCGTTCAGACAGACTCCGGAGCCAAATACGGCTATACCGATCCCGGCGCTGGCCCGTCAACCACGTCCGTTGGTTTGCTTGCTCGTATGTACCTCGGCTGGAAGCACGACAACCCGGCTCTTCAGCGCGGCGCGGAATGGCTCTCCAAGATTGGTCCCAGCAAGAGCGACAGCTACTACAACTACTACGCAACCCAGGTTATGCGCCAGTACGACGGTCCGCTTTGGAAGAAATGGAACGCTGTCATGCGCGACCAAATGGTCAACTCCCAGAATCAGCAAGGGCACGAAAAAGGCTCCTGGTTCCATAACGGTTCCTGGAGCGAACGAGGCGGACGCGTTTACGACACCGCTCTGTCAACCATGGTCTTGGAAGTCTACTACCGACACATGCCCATTTACAAGGCGGCTGCTGCGGCTGACGGATTCCCGCTGGACTAATTTGACCTATGAATCATCGTAAACTCCTGTAAATTTAAGACGGCGCAACTTCGCGCCGTCTTTTTTTTGACAACAGTTTTGAACGCACTCAGAGCAATTATTCCTCTAACCCGTCTTGACAAATTTTAAAATAATGCAATAATAGCGGGCAATTCAACTTAACGTTTGGATGAATGGCGGAGTGGTCGAAGGCGACGGTCTTGAAAACCGTTGTAGGTTTCACCTACCGGGGGTTCGAGTCCCTCTTCATCCGTTTTGACAGATCGTCAATACGAGCAAACTGGAGAGTCGAGAGCAAATCTCAACTCTCCTTTTTTTATTAGAAGTATCTTGAGATGACCGCGAAGCGTAATTGATAATTGCAAATTGCTAATTGCTAATTTGACTTCAGCGCTTTTTTAAGCATTGCCAGCAGATAGGCGGCGTTCTTGTCGCGGTCTTCCAGTTTCATAAATCCAAAGTTATCGTCGGTTACTCTAATCGGACGTCCCGCCTGTTCTACAACGCGGTTGAACTTTCTTCGAGAAGCGAATTCAAAAATAATATCGACGCCGTCTGTATAGATTTTGTTGATTGCCAACTGATGCGCCATGATTCTCAGCCGGGCGATTTCAATCAGGTTGATCGTTTGGTCCGGGGGGGCGTTGAATCGGTCTCGCAGTTCCGCGTCCAGAGCGTCTACGTCTTCCAGAGTCGAAACGCGGCTCAGACGCCGGTAGAAGTCCATTTTCTGACGGAGATCGGCAATGTAAAAGTCTGGAATGTACGCTGACATCGGCAGGACAACCGAGACGTCGATTTGCGTTTTGGGCGGAAGCTTGTTCTGCTTTCTGACGGCGGCTTCCAGAAGCTGGCAGTACAGTTCGTAGCCGATAGCGGCGATGTGCCCAGACTGCTCTTTTCCCAGGATGTTCCCTGCCCCGCGAATTTCCAAATCGCGCATGGCAAGCGTAAACCCGGATCCCAGTTGATTGTATTCCTCAATGGATTTGAGCCGTTTAAGAGCAATCGGCGTGATTATTTTGTGAGCGTCAACAAGCAAATAGCAATACGCCCGGTTTTTATATCGACCGACGCGTCCGCGGAGCTGGTGCAGGTTCGCCAGTCCGTACTGATCCGCCTGATCGATAAACATCGTATTGGCATTGGGAATGTCCAGCCCGCTTTCGACGATCGTTGTACAAACCAGCACGTCAAATTTATGGAGAACGAAATCCCGCATGACGCGTTCCAGCTCGCCCTCCGCCATCTGAGCGTGCCCGATGGCAATGCGCGCTTCGGGAACAATGTCTTTTATCCGCTGAGCGACCATGTCGATGTCGTAAACTTTGTTATGAACAAAGAACACCTGACCGTTTCGCGCCAGTTCGCGTTCGATACCCGTTTTGATAAGGTCTTCGCTGTACCGGTTTACGTGCGTTTCGCCCGGGACGTGGTCAGCAGGCGGCGTTTGCAGATTGGAAATGTCACGAATTCCCAACAAGGCGGAATGCAGCGTTCGCGGAATGGGCGTTGCCGTCATGGTGAGGACGTCGACCGAGGCGCGGAACCGCTTGAGCTTCTCTTTGACTTCCACGCCGAACTTCTGTTCTTCATCGATAATAACCAGCCCCAGGTTGGCAAAGTGAACGTCTTCGGAAATCAGCCGGTGCGTGCCGATAACGATGTCGACGTTGCCCAGGAGCATGTCTTTGACGATTTTTTCCTGCTCCTGTTTGGGAACGAATCGTGACAAAGACGCGATTCTGACAGGGAATTCTGCCATGCGGGCGCGGAAGGTTTGATAATGCTGTTCGCAAAGAACGGTTGTCGGAACCATGACTGCAACCTGATAGCCGGCTTCGACAGCGCGGAACGCAGCGCGAATCGCCATTTCCGTTTTGCCAAACCCGACGTCGCCGCAAAGAAGACGGTCCATCGGCTCGACGCCGCCCATGTCTTTGTTAATCGCTTCCATG
>JAZUMX010000541.1:0-2262 GCA_045603865.1 Thermoguttaceae bacterium | reverse complement strand
AGCAGGTTCTTCAGCAGCAGGTTCTTCGACAGCAGGTTCAGGGGTCGCTATAGCGAATGGTTCCTGGTCATCGCCTACAACTGTTTCAGCAGGCTTCGCTTCATCCGCGACATTTTCAGTCGCCGCAGGCTGAGCTTCCGCTTCTTCATGAGGTTTCGGGAAGAATGCGCTCTTGTAAACGGTCAGAAGCACAAGATATAACACGATTACGCCGAAAATCGCAAAAATGACAGGCTTGTCATTTCGTTCTTTTTCGGGGACAATTTCATTACTCATGAAATCATTCCTTTCTAAAAAAGTGGGTTGCAGGAAACAACAGGGAGGAACAATAGGGAATGAGTCGAAAACGCATATTTCGACTGCATATCCTCTAATTGATTATTGAATCAATTAATAAAAATATATATAATTCTTGAGATAATTCAAGGGGGGAGGAATGAAAACGTTTTCGTCTAATAAGGAAAAACGAGCAATCGAAAGTCGCGTTTTCAGGACGTGCGCCAGGGGAAGAAACGCCCTCGAACAATCAGCGTCTTCCCGGACATCAATACGCCTCCAGTCCTATTCGCCAAAGCTATTTAAAAATCCCTTTTTCTTCCTCAATACGCTCTACTTGACAAAATCGAAGAAAAAGGATATACTAATATATATGGAAAATAGGAAGATTGTATCTCCTGTTTATTCACTATATATACTGTCTGCTGTTCAAACTTTTTGAAACTTGCAGCAGATACATAACCATTCCAAAATGATTACCTGAATTCTAAACGCCTATTACAGGCGTTAAGAATTTCAGTTAAAAATATATACTAATACAATGAAATTATCCGAATTGGATATTCCTGTCGCTAGGATGGCGCTGGCGCTGCTGGGAAGATTTCTCACTGGCGTTTCAGTCAATTGGGGCGAATGTCAACCAGACACGTGTCAGCGCGTTTATTACGCCAACCACACCAGCCACCTTGATCCTCTGGCAATCTGGTCGGCGTTGCCTCAATTTGTTCGAGACGTTACTCGCCCTGTAGCTGCAAAAGATTACTGGGAAAAAGGCATTATTCGCCCATATATCGCCCAGCGTTGTTTTAACTGCCTGCTGCTGGAACGAAAAGAAGTCAAGGTGCATCACAGCCCCATTACGTATATGCTCAACGAAATGGGGGACAAGTATTCCATTATCCTCTTTCCAGAGGGCACTCGCGGCGACGGCGTTGAAATTGCCGAATTCAAAAGCGGGATTTACCATCTGTGTAAAAAGAAACCTGAACTGGAATTGATTCCAATTTATTTGGAAAATATGAATCGAATTCTGCCTCGAGGACGCGTTCTTCCCGTTCCGATGCTCAGCCGTCTCGTCTTCGGGAGGCCGCTATGGCTGGAACAGGGGGAACCCAAAAATCAATTCCTCACCCGAGCGCGGCAGGCTATATTGGATTTAAAAGCCCAATACAGCGAAGAGAAATAAAACACTTCAGCATGCGAAAAGCGAGAAATCGCTTCTCCTGCACAAATCGTAATACACAACATATTTAATTATGGATATTCGTTCGTTAATTTTAATCATAATAGTTTTAGCGATGCTGGCAATCGCGTCTATAGTCTCGATCTACCTAAAACGCCAAAAAGAGAATGTAGAAAAGAAAACGATGGAGCCGTTCATTTCACGCTTAAAAGGCTGGTGGACGCTGTTTGCCATTTTGACTGCCACCCTGATTCTGGAACCGTTTGTTGGAAATTCGTTGATTTGTATTCTCTTTGCCTGTCTTTCCTTTTGGGCAATGAGAGAATTTCTGACTCTAACGCCAACCCGTCCGGCAGATCACATTACCATGTTTTTGGTTTTGTTCCTCTGTACGATTGTCCAATACGTTCTGGTGGCTTGGAATATATACGGGATGTTCAGCATTTTCATCCCGGCGTACGCGTTTCTGTTGGTTCCCGCCTGCATAACCCTTTCCGGAGATCCAACGCATTTTTTGGAACGCGCCGCTAAAATCAACATGGGCATGCTGATTTGCATTTACAGTTTGTCATTCGCCCCAGCCATCCTTTCTATTAAGATGCCTGAAAATTCGAACATCTCCAGCACCGGACTGCTGGTATTTTTTGTTGTGATTGCTCAAATCAGCGACGTCCTTCAATATGTAATGTCGCTCTTTCCGATTCGGCATTATATTTCACGAAATATCAATTCATCCAAAACCTGGGAAGGCGTTATCGGGTCAACGCTAGTCGTGATGCTAATCGGCGCTGCGTTGGCTTGGG
>JAZUMX010000540.1:0-3257 GCA_045603865.1 Thermoguttaceae bacterium | reverse complement strand
CCCATTATATGGGTATGATCGCCACCGTTATGAACGGCTTGGCGCTGCAGGACGCTCTGGAATCTTTGGGTCAGGAAACCCGCGACATGACCGCCATCAAAATGGACGGCGTTGCGGAAGCGTACATTCGCCGCCGCGCTCTGCGGCACTTGGAAAAGGGTCGAATTATCATTCTCGTTGCAGGCACCGGCAGCCCGTTTGTTACGACAGACACCGCCGCCGCTCAGCGAGCGCTGGAACTCGACGCCGACATCCTGCTTAAGGCGACTCGCGTTGACGGCGTCTTTACCGCTGACCCGGAAAAGGACCCCAACGCCAAGCTGTACGACAGACTCACCTATACGGAAGTCCGTCAGCAAAACCTTCGCGTTATGGATCAGGAAGCCATCAGCAAGTGCATGGAATACGCCATGCCGATTCGCGTTTTCAACTTCAAGGTTGACGGCAACATCGAACGCGCCGTTGCCGGAGAAGACGTCGGAACGCTGATCACGAAATAATGCGTAATTCGGAATGCGGAATGCGGAATTACGCAAAGCGCATCAATGAATTAGTTCTCGCTACTAACCACTTAAATAAGGAAATTCATCATGTCAGAGGAAATTATTCTCGATGCGGAAGAACGCATGGAAGGTTCGATCGCGCATCTTAAAGAAAACTTGAACGGGATTCGCACCGGCCGCGCCAACCCGGGGCTGGTTGACGGTTTAAGCGTTACCGTCGCTTCCTACGGCGGATCGGCAATGACGCTCAAATCGCTGGCGACCGTTTCTGTTCCTGAACCGACTCAAATTTTGATTCGTCCTTTTGACGTCGGCACGCTCAAGGACATCGAAAAAGCGATTATCAACTCCAATCTCGGATACGCGCCCAACAACGACGGCCGCGTTATTCGACTGAACATTCCGGCGTTGTCAACGGAAGTTCGCAAAAAGATGTGCACGCGAATCAAGGAATTCTGCGAAGCGTGCAAGGTTGCCATGAGAAACGTTCGCCGAGACGCCAACAAAGCCCTCGATCAGAAAGAAAAAGACAAGCTCATTTCCGAAGACGAACGCGATTCCGCAAAGGAAACGATTCAGAAATCGCTGAAAAAGTTTGAGGAAAAAGCCGACGAACTGGCAAAGGCGAGAGAAAAAGACGTTATGGAATGATAATCCACGTTAGACGTCTTTTCGTCAATGCGAAAGTGGCGGAATTGGCAGACGCGCTGGATTTAGGTTCCAGTGGGAAACCGTAGGGGTTCGAGTCCCCTCTTTCGCAATTTGCAGCGCATAGCAATGTCTACGCGCTTTTTTTACACCTTTTATCCCTCTGCTTTGAGCCCTTGACAACTGACTATCATTGCCATCTTTACGAACCGATTTTTGACGCTGACCGGGACGAGGTTATCGCCAGAGCCAAGGCGGTTGGCGTTACGCGATTCTGCTGTGACGCCAGCAAAGAATCGGATTGGATTCTGATTGAGAATCTCTACAAGCAGTACGGCTCTGAGACGATTCGTCCGGGCTTTGGAATTCATCCGTGGTTTGCAGACGCCGTTCAGCCCGGCTGGCAGAAACGGCTTGCTGCAAAGCTCAATGAGTATCCGGACGCAGTCGTTGCGGAAATCGGAATAGACTGGATTCGTCGGACGCATGTCCCGTTTGACGTCCAGACGAAAACTTTTCTCGAACAGATGGAAATCGCCCAAGATCTGAATCGAAGCGTTACAATCCATTGCCTTCGCGCCTGGGATAAAATGCCGGCTCTGTTTAATCAGTTCGGAAAATTCGCTCCTGAAATTACGTTCCATTCGTTCAGCGGCTCCGTTCTCGACGCTCAATGGTTTTTGTCACGTTACAACGCGTTCTTTTCCTTCGGCGTTGAAATTCAAACCGGCAAAAAAGAATCGCTTGTTCAAACGTACAAATACCTGCTCGACAACGCTCCGCAGACGATTCGCTTTGAATCCGACAGTCCATACATGCCATTGGTCAAAGGAACGAGAAACGAACCTGCAAACATCCAGGCGCATTTTGACAATTAATGTCAAGTTAGTAGACCTTTGTAATCAGCGCCAGAAATAAAACGTCTCAATTGTATGCGGGAACCCGCAATCTTTTATGTTTCAAACTATACACTATATAGAAACTTTAATTTTTCTTTTACAAGATATTGAAAAACTCTTCCCAAAATCGTTATAATCGCTACATTTGATACCAGCTTGCAAAAACAGACGTTTAACGCGTCGCATTACAAGGAGAAGAAACAGGACAATAAAGCAATCAATTCGTTATATCCAACAGTTTGATCGTCTGAAAGAGAAGGAGCTTATCAGACGTTTCGAGAGATAATTGCGCGTATTGTTTGTTGTCCTGTTTCGGGGTCGGCGAGAAATCGCTGGAAAGGAATTCCGTTGTTATGTGCGCTAAACCGATGGTAGGACTGAACATGGATTATCGGGCTTCTCGAAATGAAAACCCGGCGTTTAGTTTTCTTTGCTCTGGATATTATGATTCTCTTATTCGCTGCGGAGCGATTCCGGTCGCTCTTCCGCCTCTTGATAACGAAGCAGACGTTGCTCAGGTTCTCAATTCGCTCGACGCTTTTGTTATGGTTGGGGGAGAAGACCTTGATCCGAATCTGCAGGGCTATGAAACTCATCCAACAGTTCGCAAGATGGACCGCAAACGCGAAAATTTTGATCGTCTGCTCATTGCGGAAATCGCTCGTCGAAAAATGCCTTTGCTGGCAATTGGGGCTGGGATGCAGCTGCTGAACGTTTACGAAGGCGGCACGCTCTATTTTGATATTTCTGAAGACCTTCCCAAAGCTTTGCCGCACATGTGCAAAGGAGGTTTTCTGAATCGGCACGCTTTGAATATTAAACCGGGTTCATTTATGGAAACCATCTACGGCGACAGCGACATTCGCGTCAACAGCCGACATCATCAGTGCATTTGCGACGTTGCTGAAAATTTCGAGGCGACAGGCTGGTGTCCGGACGATGTTATTGAGGTCATCGAATCGCGCGATCCGGACTGGTTTGCCGTCGGAACGCAGTTCCATCCGGAATGCAGCAAAACAGCCACGGCTCTGGACATGAGAATCTTTGAAGAATTCATTGCCAATATTACCGGCGAAGTCTTTTCTTCCAGCGTATTGGTTTGATCAAACGCATCATTTCAATTGAGTTGTCAGACGCGTGACGTCCTCGCGTTTGACGCAGTCAAAAAAAAATCCCCGGAGTCAAGTGCCGGGAGCGAGGGTTAGTC
>JAZUMX010000539.1:0-9857 GCA_045603865.1 Thermoguttaceae bacterium | reverse complement strand
CGTACCGCCGGAAATAGCCAGCTCTTTGCCAGCGGGAATTGCAATAGAATTGGCGTTGAGCGTACCGCCGGAAACCGTAGTTGGAACGGCAACCTCTCCGGTAATATTGGCGACGCCGCCGGAAACTTCAAACGAAGCGCTGGCAGGCGTTTGCGAACCGTATTTAATTGACGGCGAATTGAGCGTTCCGCCGGAAAGCTTGTAAACGCCAGTACCGCGGTTGGCAAAATAATTTCCGTAAACGATTCCGTTATTGGCGTTAAACGTTCCGCCGGTTTGATTGACAGTTGTATTGGACGTCGTTTCGTATCCGGGAGCAAGAACGACAGTCGCGTCTGCGTTGATTTCACCGGTTCCCGATAAGTTAATTATAGCTGTGCCTCGGGTGCCGGCAATCAATGTACTTTGTAAATTGAGTTTTCCGCCGGAGATGTTGAGAGTCCCTTTTCCGGTTTTGGCGTCGGCAAGGAATACCTGACCTTCTGTCGTTTTTAATGTAATCGTTCCGCCTGTTTGATTAATGACGCCTGCTCCCGACTCGCCGATCAGGAAGCCTTTTCCGGTAGCGGTAAACGATGCGTTGTCTGAAACGTTGAGCGTACTGGTTCCCGCGTTGTAGCCAACGTAGGATCGCGCTGTGCCGCCGAGCGTAACAGTCGCGTAATCTTTCAAAGTCATCGTACCCGTACCCTTGGAACCGGAGTTCGTACCGACGTTAAGTTCATTATCAATCGTCAGTTTCGCATGACCCGAAAGCGTCATGGATCCCAAATTCGTTCCGCGCTGACCGACAAACAACGATTTAACGGTCATCTCGCCGTAATCCTGAATATTAATAAAGGACTCGGCTTTGCCCATGTTGGCAATGCGCACCGTTCCGGTAAAGTTCAGCTTGGCGTTGCCGGAAACCGTAATTTTACCGGATCCGTTATTGCCGATTTCCGATTCGTCGTAGCCGGAAACTGTCGAAGGTTTGCTGATAGTAACCACGCCGCCGGAAATATTAACAACGCCCTTTGAACCGGCGTTGCGCCCGGGTCGAAGCCAATAGGCGTTCACGGTTCCGCCTTCAATGTTGAGCGTACCGTCTGAGCCGTTGTCCAAGCCGACGTAAATCGCGCCGTTGGTTGTAACAGTCGCTCCCGACGCGATTGTCATCTCGGCTTTCGCGTTAGAGCCAATCGTAATCTCGTTGCTGGCAAGAGCGCCGCCGCTGGCAAGAGTCAGCGCGCCGGCGTTGACCGTCGTTGCGCCGGTGTACGTGTTGGCGCCGGAGAGCGTCAGCGTTCCAGACCCCGATTTAGTCATCGCCCCCGAGCCAGAAATTACGCCGGAAAACTCGGATGCCGCAGTATTATTGAGCGTCAAAGCGTTTCCGCCGTTGTTAATCGTTCCAGTTCCCGACAGGTTATTGAGCGACTGTGCGGCTCCCATGACGATTGCCGCATTGTTTTCAACCGAAGAGGAATTGGAAATCGCGTTTTGAGCGGTTAAAGCCAACGTCCCTTCTGAAACCTTTGTCGCGCCGGTAAAATTGTTGTTTGCAGAACTGAGCGTTAACGTTCCCGCTCCGATTTTATCCATTGCGCCGGAACCGGAAATCTCGTTGGAGAGCGTCAGATTCTTGTTCGCCCCGACGTTAAAAGTCCCGTCGGCGTTCATATAGACGTTGCCGGAAAACGGCGCGTCAGAACCGCCATCGGTAAACTTGGCGCCGACTTTATTCGTTCCGTCAATCGTCCAGCTCGATTCGTAAATATCAGACGTATTGGCGTCATACCACGTATTATCGCCGGGATCAGGTCCAGGACCAGGACCCGGATCGTCTCCGCCATCAGAAGCCAGAAGCAAAAGCTGACCAGAGCCAGCGGCAAGCGTCCACGCGTTGGATGGCGTCCCGTTGACAGAAACTCTGACGTTGTTGGGGTTGAATTGCGCGTAGTTCGCGATAGCGCCTTGAATAAGAGAGAACCCGGTACTGTAATTCTCATTGATATAGCTCCACCAATCGTCAGCGCTGTCGCCGTTGAACGACAGATCAATATATCCGGAGTTCAGGGTGGCAGAAGACACATTCAACCAGTCCGCGTCGTCGCCGCTGGTAGAATTAAAATCGAAACAGATTTTTCCGCTGTTGAGAGTAATCGTATCTATCGTTATTTCCTTGGAATATGACGTGTCGCCGACTACAAAAGCGCCGCCATTGAGAACGATTTCGGAACTGGATATATCCGTTCCCGCCTTGAACGTTGCGCCTGTTCCAACTGTTACTTTTGGAGACGCCAGGTTAGCGCCATTTGCCAGAACGAGCGTTCCGCCGGAAACTGTTGTCTCACCCACATACGAGTTTGTACCGTACAGAGTCAGCGTACCAGCGCCGGATTTGACCAGAGCGCCGTCGCCGGCAACCTTAAACGAATCGGAGAACGTCATCTCTTTGGATACGTCTGAGCCAACGTTCAGTTCCATCGTTCCGGTTGAACCGGAATATCCAACGTTAAACGTACCTGTAAGAGAATTGATGTTGTCCAATTTCGCCGTCAGCTTGCCGCCGTTGGAAATGGAAACGCTTTGCATTTGATAATTATTGGTGGAATCGTCAGCTCGACCGGCAATTGTAACCTGGGCTTTGTTGATGGCTGCCTGCGCGTTCTCGTTAGCGATGCAAATGCCGCCGTCAAAAGAATAGGTTCCGCTGTCGGCGAAGCTTAAAACTGTACCGGAAGAGCCGTTTATATAAAGGTCGTTGCCAGTTCCGGAAGCCTTGTTTCCAGTAAACACCGCAGACGTAGCGTCGCCGGAAAAGGTTACAGAATCGCAGTAAATCGCGCCGCCGTCGGTTCCTGCAGTGTTGTTTGCAAAGGTAAACGCGCCGTTTGAAAAAGCAGAGTTCCCTCTAATCGCGCCGCCTAACTTTGCCGCTGTGTTGCCGCTGATTTCAATTGTCGGATTGGCGCCCTGCCCAGTGATCGTCAGCGTTCCGCCATACAGGTTGACTGCCCCGCCCAGTTCGGTATTAGCCGTGTTATTTGTGAATTTAACGACGTTGGCGGTAATTGTAGTGTTAGAACCATGAATCGCGCCGCCGTAGGATTTAGCGTAGTTGTTGTTAAATATAACGGAATCGCCTGTAATGGTAAGCTTGCCATTGTTTTCCATGTCAATCGCCCCGCCGTATGCGGCGTTCGTCCGGTTTGTGTCAAAAGTCAGTCCGTTATTCACTGTTATATTTAAGGCGAGCGCGCTGTTTTCAATACAGATTACCCCGCCCTTGTAATTGCCGTTTTTAAATCCTGAAAACGTGACGTTGTCTATTGTCAGATCGTATGTGCTGCCTTTTGTAGAATTGTGAAGGAAAAGACCAATCGCATTTGTAATGACGCTGTCAGAACCCTGAATGGACAAATCTTTGAGCGTCATTGCGGCGTTCGTTCCTTCGGCTTCGTTAAAGTTGTAAAAACGACCGTTGCCGCTGGTTTTCTTTATCGTTCGCGTTACGCCAGGCGTATCAGACTGAATCGTAAAGTTCAAATAAGCGCCTCGAATATCCAAGCCTGAATTTTGCGAGGCTGTACCCGAAAGCTTCAGCACGTCGCCTAACGCAGCTCCGCTTGCAATCTGGACCTGATTGATATCCGTGCCGGAAGCGTTAGACGTTGTCGGAGAAGCGGCGCTGTACCGAAATACGGTTTGTGCGTAAACGCTGACGCCAAACAAGCACAAAAGAATGCAAAGGAAAATCCGACCGCGTTTCAAAACGCGGCTGGACTGAAATAAACGGTATTGATTATTAGCCATGTTTTTACTCCCTCGTTGGGTAAAACTGGATAACGATTATATAAACGACATTTGCGCCGGGACAACCGACTGCAAACGGAAAATCGCTTTTACACTTATTGTATATTATACACTAAATTTTTTCATTCGAGAAGCGCTGAACAGAAATTTTTAGTAAAAAGATAAAAAGATAAGAAAGATAGGTAAAACAGATTGAGATTACAGAAAAAAAGCGAGCTATCGCTCGCGATCCAGAAAGGTTTTCGGTTACACCGCAGATTTTTAGCGGGACATTGGACAAGGCGGCGTCAAGCCGCCTCCTCACTCCTCACTCCTAACTAATTCAGATGCTGTCTTCCGAGTTCAGCGCTGACGCCTGACCGAAGATGCGGAGATTTCTCAGGTGAACGAAAACGTTCTGTCCGACGGCAATTTGAAGCTGTTCGTTTTCCTGATGGGACAGTTCGGCGGTGAGTTCGTCGTTGGTTTCGGTAACGAGGTCAACGCGAACGTGGGCGCCGGCGGAATGGACGTTCTTAACCAGCGCGCGCAGGCAGATTTTATCCGGCTGCGGACGGTTGGAAATGGCGACGTCGTGCGGACGGACGAAAATGGCGGCGGGTCCGCTTTCGCTCAGGTTGACGTCGTCCGGGATGCGGAACTTGTACTGACCGATCTGAACGAGTCCTTTGCTGACGCGCCCGGAGAACTGGTTGACCGTTCCCAAAAAGTTCATGACGAATTCCGACGCCGGGTGATGGAAAACGACGTCCGGCGTGTCGAACTGCTCGATTTTCCCGTTGCTCATGACGGCGACGCGGTCTGCCAGTTCCAGAGCTTCTTCCTGGTCGTGGGTAACGAAAACGCTTGTCAGGTGAATCTGGTCGTGCAAGCGGCGCAGCCAGGCGCGCAACTCGACTCGAACTTTGGCGTCCAGAGCGCCGAACGGCTCGTCCAACAGCAGAATCTGGGGTTCTACCGCCAGGGCGCGCGCCAGGGCGACTCGCTGTCGCTGTCCGCCGGAAAGCTGGTTGGGATACCGGCCGGCAAAGGATTCCAGCTGAATCAAGCGAAGCAGTTCCATGACCTTGTCGTGAATCTCCTGCTTGGTTGGGCGCGTGGCGCGAGGCCGCACGTTCAAACCAAAGGCGATGTTGTCGAAAACCGTCATGTTTCTGAACAAGGCGTAATGCTGGAAAACGAACCCAACGTTGCGGTCGCCGACTTTGTGGTCGGAGACGTCCGCGCCGCTGAAGAGAATCTGTCCTTCGTCGTCAGACGGGGCTTCCAGACCGGCGATAATTCTCAGCAGCGTTGTCTTGCCAGACCCGGACGGACCGAGCAGAGCCACCAGCTCGCCGGAATTGACCGTCAGCGATACATTGTCCAACGCCTTGAACTGTCCGAACCATTTCGTGATATTTTTGACTTCAATGCTCATTTGATATCCGTTTTCATTTCAACAATGGTTTTCAAAACCAGCGTTACCAGCGCCAACATGGTCAGCAAAGACGCAACGGCAAACGCCGCCGTTACGCCGGTAATCGGGTCGATTTCGTTATACAACTGTTCAATATGCAGCGGGACGGTAGTCGTTCTGCCGCGGATCTGTCCGGAGACGACGGCAACGGCGCCGAACTCGCCAACCGCACGGGCGTTGCACAGAATAATCCCATACAGCAAGCCCCATTTAATATTCGGCAGCGTAACGCGCATGAACATCTGCCAGCCGTTGGCGCCCAAAACGCGAGCCGCCATTTCCTCGTCCGAGCCTTGCGCCTGCATGACCGGAACCAATTCCTTGGCGACAAAAGGCATCGTTACAAACATCGTTGCAATGATAATGCCGGGAACGGCAAAAATAATCTTGATGTTCCAGGAGTTGAACAGGTCGCCCAAAAACGTCCCTGCCCCAAACATGAACACGAACAGCATACCGGCAATAACCGGCGAGATGGCAAAGGGAAGGTCGATAATCGTAACGAGAATTCCCTTGCCGGGGAAATTGAATTTGGCTATGCACCACGCTGCACAGATTCCAAACAGAACGTTAAGCGGCACGGCAATCAGCGTCGCCAAAAGCGTCAGTTTAATTGCGGAAATCGTGTCCGGTTCAACCAGCGCCGCCCAGTACACTTTCCACCCGGCGTTAAACGCATGAGCGAATACGAAAATCAGCGGCAGAACCAGGAACAAAAACAGGAATCCCAACGCCAAAAACGTCAGCAGATACCGAACCCAGCGCGGTTCCGTCGTGCTTTCCAGACGGCGTTCCAGCGGGCTTTTGTATTTTGGCGGCTGCTGAGCTTTAGGCTGCGTCCCTTCTTTGGACGCTGCCAACGACTGAGATTTTTTACTCGGCGCAGCGCAAAACGTGATATGGCATTTATTGTAATCTATAGCGCTCATCGAATCAATTCTCCTCGTC
The DNA here is from genome assembly GCA_045603865.1 of Thermoguttaceae bacterium. Taxonomy (GTDB): domain Bacteria; phylum Planctomycetota; class Planctomycetia; order Pirellulales; family Thermoguttaceae; genus RUG11551. The sequence goes on along the minus strand of JAZUMX010000539.1, from coordinate 3,652 downwards.
CTTGTAGCGGGAACCCCACAGCTGAATCATATTGATGAAAAACAGCAGCGCAAACGACGCCACGAGCATCGAAACGGCAACGGTCGTCGCGCCTGTATAATCGTGTTCTCCCAACTTGTAGAAAATAATCAAAGGCAGAATTTCCGTCTTGCCCTGCATGTTGCCGGCAATAAACACGACAGACCCGTATTCGCCAATAGCGCGGGCGAACGCCATCGTAAAGCCCGCCAGCAGCGATGGCGCAACCGTCGGGAAAATGACTTTCCAGAACGTCTGCCAGCGCGTCGCGCCCAAAGACGCTGAAACCTCTTCCAGTTCCTTGTCGACTTCTTCCAAAGCCGGCTGCATGGATCGGACGACAAACGGCAGTCCGATAAACGTCAAGGCGATGTAAATACCAATGGCTGTATACGAAACCTCAAAGGGCAGATAACGTCCAATCCAGCCGGTCGGAGCGTACAGCGCCGTCAGCGTAATGCCGGAAACCGCCGTCGGCAAAGCAAACGGCAAATCGACGATAGCGTCAACAACGCGCTTGCCCCAGAACTTGTATCGAACCAGAACCCACGCGACCAGGAATCCAAACACAGCGTTGGTTAAAGCCGCCAAAAAGGACGCGCCAAACGTCAAACGAAACGCAGCCATGACGCGGGGTTCAAAAATCGTCTCTTTGAAATCCGCCCATGATACGCCGGAAAAACGCAAAAAAAGCAGAGCCAACGGAATTACCGTAAGCACGCTCAAATAAAACGTCGTGAATCCAAGCGTCAGTCCGAATCCCGGCAGAACGTGATGACGTCGTCGTTTACGAGCCATAGGTTAACCTCTTTGATATACAGCTAATAGCTTCTAGCTGCTAGCCGCCAGCTTGGTTATCCAGTTCCCAGGCGTATCCGCAAGAACCTCGAATCCACAAGCTAATAGCTGGCAGCTCATAGCTAGAAGCTCCCTATTATTTCATAATCTGATCAAACAGCGCCTTGTCGTTGAAGAAGTCCTTCTGAGATTTCTCCCAACCGCCAAAAACGTCGTCAATTTTGAACAGTTTCAGTTCCGGGAAACTGCCCTTGTGCTTTTCCATGACAGACTCATCGGACGGACGATAGAAGTTCTTCGCAATGACTTCCTGAGCTTCCGGCTCATACAGGTATTCCAGATATTCCTGAGCCATCGCTCGGGTGCCTTTTTTGTCAACGTTAGCGTCTACGATGGACACCGGCGGTTCCGCAACGATGGAAATGCTCGGAACTACGATTTCGATGTCAGCGTCCGGGCTGTTCTGCAAGTAAAGCAGAGCTTCGTTTTCCCACGCCAGCAGGACATCGCCTTTTTTGTTCACTACGAACGTGTTGGTCGCGCCGCGAGCGCCTTTGTCCATAACCGGAACTTTCGCCTGGTTGAACATCTTCGCCATGGCTTCGTTGGCTTTGTCCTGAGCGGCTGTAACTTTTTCCGCCTGAGCCGGATCGGCAAGAGCGGCGGTATAGGCGTCCAAACCGCCTTCAAATTCCTTGTCAAGAACGTATCCGTACGCCGCCAGGAAGTTCCAGCGGGCGCCGCCGGACGTCTTCGGGTTGGGCGTGATAATCTGAACGTCGTCGCGGTCAATCAGGTCGTTCCAGTCTTTGATGTTTTTCGGGTTCCCTTTGCGAACCAGGAAAACAACCGTAGACGTGTACGGGCAGGAGTTGTTCGGAAGACGCTTCTGCCAGTCCTTTTCGATAATTGCCGGATCGGTGTTTTCGATAATCGCGTCGATGTCGTAAGCCAACGCCAGCGTAACGACGTCCGCTTCCAAACCGTTAATAACGCTGGAACTCTGCGCTCCGGAACCGCCGTGAGACTGGTTCACTTTAATGGGCGTTCCGTGCTTTTCCAGATAATACTTTTCAAAATGTTCGTTAACGTCTTTGTACAACTCGCGAGTCGGGTCGTAGGAAACGTTCAACAGTTCCGGAGTGGACGGTTTGCAGCCAAACGCTACTGCCAGCGTCGCCATGATCAGGCAGGACAGCGACAACAATTTTTTCATAATTAAAACCTCGTAATTACTTAATCCAGCGCCGCAACAGTCCTCAAATTCAGGACGCATAAAACGACGCTATCAAAAAAACAAAAAAGTCGTCCAGAATACACGCTTATATTGGTTTACACGATATAATGCCGCACATTCGGATTTCTTTATACAATTTATCGATTTTTTCCCTTTATTTCATTAGATTATTTTTCATAGTTTAGCAATTTTACCAATTTGTGTAAAGAGAGAAATTTGCCTCTTTTTTTAATAGGAATTCATTACAAAAACGCCTGTTATTTTTCTATAAATTTGTAAAAAAATCAAAATTCCTCTTGAAAAATGAATTAAAAGAAATATAATGAGTGGCGTTGGAAAGGAATCCTGGATTTCCTTTTTTATTTTGAATGTGAAACAACCTTTTTGAAAGCTGGACGCGAAGTATTATGGATAAAAGAACCCTGAATCGGAAAATTAACAAAATTCTCTTTGGCGACAGACGCTGTAAACCGGAAAATCGCGGCGGGATTCTCACACCGCTGCTTATGCAAGACGACTTCGATGGCGACGAGTATGAGATTACCCTATCAAAGAAAAGGAAAAGGAGATCTTGCCTGGGCTGCGGATGTCTTATCGTTATCCTTCTTGTCGTAATCTTTGGCGCTTTTTGTGTTATTGTGAGCAATTATACAGCGGATAACGCCAAAACGGACTCTTCAGCAAAAGAAAGCCGTATAGAAAAAACAGAATCCGCTTCTGAAGGTTCTCCAGCTAAAACCGAACCGGAAAACCGAACCTGGACAAATCGAAAAGACGGGCGAACTATTACTGGAAAATATCTCGAATACAAAGACGGCAAAGCCTCCGTTTTGCGAGACAACGGCAAAACCGTAACGATTCCCCTGGAACTGCTCTCTGACGAGGACCGAGAGTACATCAAATCGATCAGAAAACAGGAAAAATAGGGAAACTCCCTACTCCCTACTCCCTACTCCCTACTCCCTACTCCCTACTCCCTACTCCCTACTCCCTACTCCCTACTCCCTACTCCCTACTCCCTACTCCCTACTCCCTACTCCCTACTCCCTCAACAGTATTCAGCGACAGAATAAACAGCAACTCCCCTGCTCTGTTAAGATAGGTCATTAAAAGAGGGTTGACGAGTTCCCCGGCGGGGGCGTTTCTCACGACGGACACGACGCAGCGTTCCGCTCTTCGGGCGGTAGCGCGGGCGGAAAAGAGCAGCGCGCCGAACTGGTCCCGCGGCGGCTCGACGAACTTCGGTTCCGGTTTGGGGAATCGGGCGACGTCCCGGTCCAGGGCGTCTATCATCTCCTGACACACCCGGGGAACGCCGGCGCGTTTCGGCTGCGGAGCCGCCAGCTCGCCCGACAGAATAAACGTCTCTTTAATCAGCCGGTCGAGAATATCCATAATTGAAGTTGCGAGTGCGTGCCGCACGGGCGGAAAGGATGAGGTTTTGTTTCCGAACAAGCCCGTTTCGGCGATACCCACATCCAATTGGGAACCGACCCAGTCGGGCGAGTTGCGAGTTGCGAGATGATTCTGCGGCGCAAAGGCGCGAGCGACGCCCAGAGCGGAGGTCAGTTCGCCGTCCGCGCCCAACGCTTCAATTCG
>JAZUMX010000538.1:0-6389 GCA_045603865.1 Thermoguttaceae bacterium | reverse complement strand
AAATCGATAAATACCCTTTTCCTCCCCTCCAGCGCCGCTGGCGCTGGAGGGGAGGAAAAGGGGTTAACTCGATTAAAGGACTTGGTTTGTCTCCTTCCGGCGGTTGAAACCGCCGGTTATAGAGAGTTACGTCCCTTCGGGACTATGCGGCGGACTGCGTCCGCTGCCGCTATCGCGACGTATTATATCAGACGTTTTTGCAGAGTCAAAACTCTATTGATCGCCGGAAAAATTTGCGTGCCCCCATAGGAAGAAATAAGACTCTCGCTTGCGTAATTGCTAATTGCTAATTGCAAATTGCTAATTCCGAATTTCCTCACCGCCCAGCGTTGTAATCTGGAAGTTTCTGGGAGAATTCTCTGCTAAATATCGGTTGACATCTTCGACGGTGAGCGACTCGATGTTTGCCAAATGCTCGTCCAGAGTTCGGATTGTTCCCAGGTTAATCCAGTCGCTGGCTATGCTAACCGATCGGGCGCCGCAGGATTCCTGTTCCATAATCAAAGACGTCCGTTCCCGCGTCTTGACCCGGTTCAGTTCCTCTTGCGTAACGCCTTCGGCAGAAAGCTTTTGAATCTCTGAAAGAAGACCGTTGAGCGCCACTTCCTCATTTTCGGAACTGGTTCCCAAAGAGCAGAAAACAGCGGCGCAGGTCGGATACATAAAGTTATACGCGCTGACCGAATAGCACAACCCCTGCCGCTCTCGAAGCTGGGTAAACAGACGTCCGCTGGCTTCGCCGCCCAAGACGGACGTCCCCACCATTTGCAAATAATAATCAGGATGAGAATACGGAACGCCGTCGTATGCAACGACGATTTGCGTTTGCTGAGCGTCGTAATCTATATGGCGATTCCGCCGAGTCGGCGCTTTGGACTGAATTGTCAGCATACCCTGAGACTGCCACGACCCAAATAACGCCTCAACTTCGTCCTGAAGTTCGTTCCAGTCAAACGCCCCGGCAACAGACAGAATCGTTCCGTCTGGACGATAGTACTTTTCATAGAAAGACGTTAGCTCCTCCAGAGAAGCGGAATGAAGGACGTCAATATCGCCGTAGGAATGTTCGTTCCACGGCGAGGGGAAAAAGTCCTTTTGCGCCGCCAGACGCGCTACTAAAGCCGGATTGTCTTCTATCCCAACCCGTTCTAAAATAACGCTTTGCCGAGACGGCTCCAAAGAATCTTCGTCAAAATGCGCCTCTTGCGCCAGGGCGGCGTAGATTTCCAGAACGTCGTGAAGGTAAATCGCCGGAAAAGCGGCATGATAAGAAACGTATCCTATCCCAACTTTTTCTCCCCGCTCGACGCCGCGAAGCAAAAGTTCTTCTATAAACTGACGGCTATCCCACCGACCGCAGCCTCGAAGCGCCATCTCACAGCAAAACGACGCTACGCCGCGGCGACTCGGGGATTCGTACCCAACTCCTGCCGGCATTTCCAAAGAAATAGCGCAGGACTTCAGGTACGGAGCCGATTCTGCCAGTAAGGTCAGTCCGTTAGAATACGTTTTCGTATAAATCATAGACGCATATTATAGCAGGGAACAGGGAATAGGGAATAGGGAGCGGAGACAATTCGTAATTCGCAATGCGGAATGCGGAATTACGCAAAGCGCATTACTAAAGCTACCTATTCATTATACATCTTCTATTTTATCTATTTGTCCAGTATGACCAGTTTTTCTAAATTGTTATCTTTGAACCAGCTGTCAAAACCCGGATAGCTATCAAATCTGTTTTATGCAATAATATCTAAAAGGGATTTGAAAAAAAATATTTAAAAGGAGAAAAAAAGAGTAAGGGAGTATTGGTAAAAAAACCGTATTAAGTATAATATGAAAGACCATAAATAGGCGCTATACGCACATATTGAACCGTATATCGATTCAATGCGTATCGTTGCATGGTTTTATCCAACCGAGCGAGAGTATAAAAATTGGGAACATTTTTATATAGAAGCGCTCTAAATGATAAAATATGAATTCGTTTTAATTATATGAAATGAGTCAAAGTCCGTCAACTCAACAAAACGATCCAACGCCGTCCATGCCGCCCGAATCAGCGGCAGAAGAACGTAACATATACGCCAAGGAAGAAATATCCATGTGGGCGATGTTTGGGATATTGCTTGTCGCGCTGACGCTTGCCTATTCCAAATCGCTTCAAATTGCAATGGACTCATGGAATACGGAACTGTATTCTCACGGGTATTTGATTCCGTTTATGGCGGCGGCGTTATTGTGGCTTCGCCGCGAACCGTATCGTCCATTTCCAATGTGGCATCGTTGGGTTGGGGTGGCGTTGCTGGCATTAACGCTTATCGGGTCGTATCTTGCAGAATTTTTTGCACAAGAGTTTGTCATGCAGATGTCGTTTGTTCCCGCAGTGGCATTCTGCTTTTTGATAGCTGGCGGTTGGCCGCTGTTCCGATGGGCGGGTCCAATATGCTTTATTTTGTTTTTCATGTTCCCATTGTATTGGGGGCTTGAACGGCACATGCTGGAACCGATGCAGCTTTGGGCTACGACGTCCAGCGCTTTTATGCTTCAGCTGTTTGGTTTTATGGCCATCCAGGAAGGAAACGTTATTACTATTAATGATATTCCGCTCAACGTTGTAGGAGCGTGCAGCGGTCTTCGCATGACAACTATTTTTGTAGCGTTGTCCCTGTTTTTTGTATTGATCAGTCAACGCACCTGGTGGGAAAACCTGATAATTTTACTATGCGCGATTCCGATTGCCCTGATTGTCAATATCATGAGAATCACCGTAACAGGAATTGGCTATTCAATTTTTGGCGTCGGCGGCACAGCGGAAAAATTGATTCACGACTGGTCCGGTCTGGCAATGGCGCCTATGGCGCTGATTATACTTTGGGGCGTAGTTCGATTGCTGTCAATTCTGTTTTATGAAGAGGACACAGAAGACGCATCAGCAATAAAAAAATTCGAAAGACCGGGAACTGGCTCAGTCGAAAACGAAAACGCCGCGTCAGAAGAAGAATCTGACGGCGATTCCAATACAAAAAAATAAAAAAAGACTGCACAAACGCATTAAACAGAACGTATTAGTTATAAACGTATTAGTTATATTCGTTTTAAATTTTTATTGAAACTTTAGGATAAGGGTTATTCACGTGAGTACGAACTTTCCCAATCAGGACAGACGACCGGAAAACAATTCATCGTCAACGGCTTTGGCGCCGGTAACTCAGCAGGGGACTTCTCTGCGAGTGATTCAGCCGCAGCCGGAAATTGTTAAACAGGCGCCCAGACCAAGCGATATCATTCATGGATTTCGCCGTCGATGGGGCTGGGCATTGCTGGCTGGCGTTATGGCGTCAACAATTGCCGTTGCCGCTGGCTGGATTATGATTCCGGTTACGTATTATACGGAAGCATGGCTTAACGTCCAGTCTCAAGCTCCGTATATCGTTTCGCCGCTCAATTCCAAAAACACCTATTTGAATCAAAGAGGCGCTCAGGCGGTTTTGATTCGCAGCCCCTTCGTGTTGAAAACGGTTGTTCGTGAATTGGACGTCAACAGCTATCCGGAAATGAAAGGCGTTGTTGATCCCGTCAGCTGGATTGGACAGCGTCTTCAGGTTTCCTTCCCCGGCGGAACGGACATTATGGCCATCGGCATGGCTGGCAAAGACCGCAACATGATTACAGAAATTGTCAATGCGGTTAAAGACGCGTACATGCAGGAAGTCGTTACGGTTGACCGTGAAAACCATCTTCGCCGTAAAAACGTTCTGGAACAGGCGTACACTCGAAACCGTCAGCAGATTGATAAAAAGATGTATCTGTACAAGGAACTTGCTGACCAGGTTGGTTCCAGCGACTCTGACGCGGTCAAACATTCTGCCCGATTAAAGCTGCAAACAATCGACGGTTTGAAGAGCAAAGTCATGGCTCTTGACTCGCAAATCGCCGGAATCAATACCAGAATCGAATTGCTCCGCGCTCGTTTGGCGGTCTTGCCGGAAACGGAACAGCCTTTAGACCCGGAAGCGCAGGCGCAGCGTCAGGCTAAAGCTTTGGAAGCGGCAACTCAGCAAATGGTTCGTCAAGACCCTGAAATCTCAAAAATGCTTCAGCGTATTGAATACATGGACGCTCGAATTGAGGCGACAAGACAAGTTGTCAAAGACGGAGACAGTTCACCTAAAATTCAGCGCATGATTACCGCCAGAAACGATGTTGCAAAACAACTTGAGGAACGCGCCATGCAGCTTACGCCTTTGATTAAAGAAGAACTTCGTCAGAGACTGGCGGAAGGCAAAGCGACAACGCCTCCAACTGCCGCTGAAAAAATTCAGGCTGCCATTGACTCCAACCTGTTGGATAAATCCGTTTACGAAAAAGAACGCGAAGCAATCTACGCTCAATTTATCGATGCTGTCCATCAGGCAGAAAAGCTCGATACGTTCTCTTCTGAACTGGAAAGCCGTAAAATTGAACTCGATCGTTTGAAGGAAATCACATACAAGATGGGATCTGACCTTCAGCATTGGCAAATTGAACTCGAAGCGGCTCCTCGCGTTACAGAAATGCGCGCTGCTGAAGTTCCGCTTGAAAGCAATATTCAGTCTAAAATTAAAAAACTGGCAATGATGGGCTTCGGAGCTTTCTTTGTCGGCGTTATTAGCGTTTTGGGTCTGGACTTCCTTGGACGGCGCGTCAACTCGGCAGACGAAATCAACTACGGTCTGGGACTGCGCGTCATCGGCGACCTTCCGTTGGTCAGTTCCGGTTTGCGCGGCGGTAAAATGAACAACCGCGTTCAGGGTATGTTGATTGAAAGTATCGACAACATCCGAACCGCGCTGTTACACAGGGCGGAAGTAGAAGGACTCAAAGTTATTATGGTTACCAGCTCCATGGAAAAGGAAGGTAAAACCACCGTATCCAGCCAGCTGGCAGCGTCCCTTGCTCGAAGCGGTCGACGAACGCTCCTGTTCGACGGCGACTTGAGACGTCCGGGCGACCACCGTATGTTCGAGAAACCGCTGTATCCCGGAATTTCAGAATTCTTCCGCGGCATGGTTACTCTGGAAGAAATCATCACTGAAACCCGAGTCGAAAACCTGTTCCTCGCCCCGGCTGGGCATCCGCACCCGGAAGCCTTGCAGGCGTTGGCGCGCGGCGAAGTCATCATTGACGCCTTTGCCAAACTGCGAGAAGAATTCGACTTTATCATCGTTGACTCCGGACCTATTCTGACGGACTCTGACTCGCTCATGTTCGCCAAGGTTCTCGACGGACTGGTGCTGAGCGTTTTGGGAGACGTCAGCCGACTGCCGCGAATTTACGAAGCGTGCGAACGCGCTCGCGCGGTTAACGTCAAACTCCTTGGAGCGGTTATCAACGGCATTACGTTCTCCAAGTATCGTTCGTACTATCGTCCGTACACGATTGAAGTTCCTAACAAGCGCCGTCCGCAGCAACAGCAGCAACAGCAGCAGCGGCCGCAAGGCAAGCAGTAATTTACAACTGACAATCAGCAATGAACAATTAGCAATTTACGCAAGGCGCAACTCTCAATTGCAAATCGCAAATTGCTAATTGTTCTTTATTCTACTAAAAATGCAATATAAAAATTTCATTCCTGCCGCATTTAAGATATACATTCCTGCCGCTGTTGGTCTGATTTTAATTGGATTCCTTTACGTCTCAACCAACATGCTGGGGTTTTCACAGCAATACATGGATTATCTTATTAAAACCGTTCAGGAAACGCCGGAAAAATTTGGCAATTGGACAGGAGTTGATAACGAGCAAGCCAACGAAGCCATCACAAAAGAATCTGGAGCAATGGCGCAAATCTCTCGAGTTTACGAAAATCCGTTCTTTGGCGAAAGCATTAACTTGTATTTTATTGCGGGAATTTCATTCCGCGTGGCAATGCATTCCCCGATCGTCTGCTATCCCGGTTCCGGATTTGAACAGCAGGGAGAAGTTCAGACTTTCGACTTCGATTATATTTATACAGATTCCAAAACCGGTAAAAAGTACGCTCGCAAAGCGACTTTTTTTACTGTCGTCTTTAAAAAAGACAGCCATTCCGAACGAGTGTTTTGGGCGTGGAACGACGGTTCCGGCTGGGTGGCGCCGCAATTTGCGCGTCTGCACTATGGCGGACACATCCCTTTGTGCAAATGCTATTTTTCATTTGTTGACAATTCCCCAAGCGTATACGATTTTGATAAAAAGTACATTGTCGATTTTGCCGGGCGTTTTTTGAGCGATTTGGATAATCGCATGATCGTTGACGGAAAGGTTCCCTCTGAATTGATAAAAATCAACCTGGGAGAACCGATTGACGGAGTCCAGCAGGATTTTGACGAACCTGATTCAACGCCGACAGAAGCAGACGTCGAACC
>JAZUMX010000537.1:0-1893 GCA_045603865.1 Thermoguttaceae bacterium | reverse complement strand
CGACCCCTCGTTGCATATTTTCCCCGCGAGTTCCGACCCCTCGTTGCATATTTTCCCCGCGAGTTGGAGTAGAATGATGATAATATAGTCAGAATATTCAGACGTTATTCTGCTCGATTATTCTCAAATTTGTTTTTTAATCGAAATCAGCGGTTGCGTTCTATCAAAAAAAGACTATAATTATAGTAGTAGCATTGACAATCCCTTTCAACTCATAACTTGAAACAAACTAACGTCCTATGGCTTTCGATAATTCAAACGTGCCGACTGCTCCCAAAGGCTGCGAATTCCGCGACGATTATCTGTCGTATACCCAGAGCGGGTTCTCGTGGGCAGCGTGTATTTTTCTGATTGCTTTTGCCTCTGTCTGGACATTGGTAATCGGAGCTGCTTGCCTTTCAATCCTTTTTGACGGTACGGAAGCTCCGTGGTTTGCGTTTCTGTTTTTGACCCCGTTTGTGATTGTAGATTTTGTTCTGTGGGCGATGCTGATTTATGCCTTTTTTGGGAAAGAGGTCGGCTGGCTGGACGAAACGGGGTTTCATCGGGAATACCGATGCCTGTTCGTTCGGCTTCGCAAAGACGTTCCCCTGAGTTCCATCCGCCAGTTCAAACTTGGTCGAGACTATACCGTTCGACAGAATCATCAACCCGCCATTTGCGTTCAAATCGTTACTGCGGATAAAGATATTAACGTCATGCGATCGTTTACCGAAACGGACAGGCAGCATTGGCTTGTCGCGGCGGGAAACGCAATATTGATGAATCTCAACGACTGGGAGCCGGTTCTGGAATCTACAGCAAGCTCAGACGCTCTGTCGTCCAACGGTTTTGTAGACCCCTCGGTTTTTGACGAAGACGAAGACTCTGCCGCCATTGTAAACCGATTCCAGGACGAGGATTCCGACGATTGGAAAGAAGACGAACTCAATCAAGGCAAAACGGAGCGATACTCCAGCATCGACCACATCCCCGATGCGGACAAACCGGAAGGAACCCACTGGAAAATGACAGCGGATTTCGACAAAATTGAGTTCAAACGCCGCGGACGGTGGACGGCAGGGCTGATTGGCTCTCTGTTTGTCGCTGCGTTCTGGAACGGGATCGTCAGCGTCTTTTTATGCGGCTTGTTTGGCGTTATGGGAGCGCAAGACAACGCGCCGTCCACGCCAGACGCCGCTGTCGTCCAAACAGCGGACAACCCCGAAGCCGCTCAAAGCGATCAAGGCATGTTTGACTCCCTCAAAGACAAGCACATGATCGTCAACAAAAGGGCAACGCCGTTTTTCGGGCGGGAATGGTGGTTTATGTTCTGCTTTTTGATTCCTTTTGAAATCATTGGCTTGGCGATGATTTGGGCGTTTCTTGCTCAACTTTTTGCGCCGTTTACCACGCAAAGCTGGACGTTTTCCTCCAGCGCCGCCATTCGAAAGCGGACGCTGTTTGGAATCCCGCTTACGCGGCGATATGACTTGTTGGAGTTCTCCTATTTGGAAATTAACCATTATCAATACAAGTCCAACGACAAAGACGAACTGACTTTCTACGACAGACACGACAAGAAGATTATGCAAATCCCTAACCTCAATCGAGCCGACGCCCGCTGGATCGCCAACGAGGCGTTAACAATGCTGTAATTACAAGCGTAAAACGAGAGAGACGAGATATTCCTTTAGAACTAACGCAATAAACGAAGTTAAACTGCGCCGGGTGCACGCAAATTTTTCCTACGCTTGGAAGATTTGTCCAAATGAGATACGAAACGTCGCGGTAGCGACAGCGGACGATAGTCCGCTAAAGTCCCGAAGGGACGATATTCTTATAACCGGCGGTTTCAACCGCCGGAGGGAGAACATGAACAAATAGAATATCGAAGAATACGCTTTTCCTCCC
>JAZUMX010000536.1:0-2693 GCA_045603865.1 Thermoguttaceae bacterium | reverse complement strand
ACATGGCAAAACAGGCGGAATCGGACAAGTCCGCCAACGCCGACACGTGGGTTTTGTTTGAATCCATTAAAGACAAGGCTGCTGAAGAAAAGAGAGTCTTTAAGTTCGACCAGGACTTTGCGAACCTCAATACTCAAAAGGCTGAACAGGTTCTGGCTTACAACGCAGCTGTCAAGAACGTTAAGGTTGAAGACCTGCTGGCTGCTCAAAAAGACTATTTAGACGTCGAAGGCAAAGCGACCCCCGCCGCCTTGTACATGGCGAACTCGGAACTGCTGAATCAGTGCGCTGCTGAAGATTATCCGGAAGGCATGGCCCCGATGGCGAAATACACGCGCCGTTTGCAGGAAAACTTCGGATTGGTTACGCCCACATATCCGGTTCAGAAAGAGCTGGTTGGATACAAGTTCGACGCGGCGTTCCCGATGCTGCTCCGCAATTTGAATATTCCCAACGGCTTGCGCGGATTCGTTCTGGCGGCTCTGCTGGGCGCGGTCATCAGCTCGCTGGCGTCCATGCTCAACGCGGCTTCGACCATCTTCACGATGGATATTTACAAGGAATACATTCACAAGAACGCTTCTGAAGGCGGACTGGTGTTTATCGGACGCGTTTGCGTCGTGTTGGCAATGATCGCCGGCTGTATGATCAGCCCGATTCTGTCAGACCCGCGCTTTGGCGGTCTGTTCAAGTTCATTCAGGAATTCCAGGGATTCATCTCCCCCGGCATTCTCGCCATCTTTATTGTCGGTTTGATGTTCTCTCGAACCCGCGGCGCTTACGGCGTTTTGGGCTTGCTGGCGTCGCCGATTATCTACGGCGCTTTGATGCTGGTCATTCCGGAAGTCAACTTCCTCAACCGAATGGCAATTACGTTCGTTTCGATTACCGTTTTGCTGTCGATTCTGACGATCATTCTGCCGTCGGCGGAAGCAAGAGCGCTGCCTCGCAACGACGAGATCGAACTGGTAAACTCCAAGGGCGCGATTTTCGCCGGCGTTCTGGTCTGCATCGCGACCATTGCGCTGTACTGCGTGTTCTTCTAGTGCGAAGGCGCACACCCGATCCGCGCTGCCGCCTTGAAAAAACTTTCGGTCGCCTGCAAGCAGGCTCCCTGTTAGGGAAGCTTTTTCAGGATTTATATTAGGAAAGCGCAAGCGACCAACGGGAGCGGTTATAGTACGTCTCGCGCGGTAGCGCGGACTGGGAACGGCGCCTCGCCGTGAGGGGAAAACCTTTTTTGAAAAAAAGGTTCTTCCCCTCAAACTCCCCTTTCCAAAAAACTTTAGTAAGGGGAGAAAATACAGCCGGAACGACAATTAACCAATCGGCGAAAATCCGTCTAATCCGTAAAATCCGTGAACGGACTGACCCGCACAAAACCTATGAACTATTCCTCTGGCGGTTCTTCTGTTTCCGGTTCGGGAACGTATTCTTCGCCGTTCTGTTCCGCTTCTCGAATCGCGTTGAGCTTCGTCTTGAGTTCTTCCAGAACTTCCGGATTGTTTTCCAGGAAATCCTTTGCCTTCTCGCGACCCTGTCCGATTGTGCCTTCATTGTACTTGAAGAACGCGCCGGATTTTGTAACAATTTTCTTTTCGACAGCCAGATCGAGAATGTCGCCGGTATAGCTGATTCCCTTGTCGTGCATCATGTCGAATTCCGTTGCCTGGAACGGCGGGGCGATCTTGTTTTTGACGACTTTCGCCTTGACGCGCTGCCCGACGACCGTTTCGCCGTCTTTGAGCTGGGAAATGCGTCGAACTTCGATTCGGCACGTACAGTAGAATTTCAAAGCGCGGCCGCCAGGCGTTGTCTCGGGAGATCCAAACATGACGCCAATCTTTTCTCGAATCTGGTTGATGAAAATGACAACCGCTTTGCTCTTTGCAATCGCGCCGGTCAGCTTTCTTAACGCCTGTGACATAAGCCGCGCCTGCAGACCGACAAACGAGTCGCCCATCTCACCTTCGAGTTCCTTTTTCGGAACCAAAGCGGCAACGGAGTCAACGACGATAATATCCACCGCGTTGGACTTGACGAGCATCTCGGCAATCGTCATCGCCTCTTCGCCGGAGGACGGCTGAGAGACTAACAGGGTCGACAAATCGACGCCGATTTTTTTCGCCCAGGACGGGTCAAGAGCGTGTTCGGCGTCGATAAACGCTGCAATCCCGCCCGCCTTTTGCGCCTGCGCGACCGCGTGAAGCGTCAGCGTCGTTTTACCGCTGGATTCCGGTCCGTAAATCTCGATGGTTCGTCCGCGCGGCAGCCCGTATCCGCCCAACGCCTGGTCGAGTGAATAGCAGCCGGTGGAAATGCCTTCAATCGGCTTGTGCTGTTCCAGACCAAGAGGCATAATCGCGCCTTCGCCGAACTCCTTTTCAATTTGAGACAATGTATCTTTCAGACCAGGGCGTGAGTTGATAAACGACTCAATCGCCTTGTTTTGAGCGTCTTTGCTCGCTTTTTTGGCCATGATTACGCCTTTCTGTAAAATAGGTGAATGAATGTTAAAAGCTGTTAGCCGTTAGCTGCTAGCTATTAGCTTGGAAGTTTGAAATTCTCAGTTTAAACGATTAAATTTGGAAGTTGGTAAACAAAGCTAATAGCTAAAAGCTAGAAGCTCACTTCCCCTGCTTGAACGTAATGCCGCGCAATTTCTCTTCCGGATAAAGAAGATTCCATTGCGC
>JAZUMX010000535.1:0-11420 GCA_045603865.1 Thermoguttaceae bacterium | reverse complement strand
GTCACGCGGGGGGAACGGCGGGAAAGGACGGTCGCCGGGTTTGAATTCGCCTTTTCCTTCATGATGACGCGGGGGCATGGGGCGATCGCCGCGGTTGTGACGAACGTCTTTGGGTCCATGTTCACGATGCATTTTAGCAGGACCTTTGTCTTCCGGATGGTTCTCGCTCATTTCCGGACGCGGGGCTTCAGGACGATCGCCTTCTTTCGGTTCAGGAGCGGGTCCTTGAGCCAGAGCAAACGATCCAAACATGACAGCGGCTGCTGTACTCAATGCAAATTTTTTGAGATTCATTTTTTGTCTCCTTTGTATAAAGTGTTGGTGATTTTAATCTCATTTGAATGACTTATGAAACTAAAACACAGATGGAAACTGGTTTATTGCAAAAAGAGAAAAAATTTTTAGAAAAAAAGATTTGGTTAGGGAATGGGGAGTAGGGAATAGGGAGTAGTATTAATTCGCCGAAGGCGAAATACCATTCCCTATTCCCTGTTCCCTACTCCCTTATTCTTACGCCGCCTTGCGTTTTTTGCCGATAACGTCGGAATAGTCGCCTGACATGAGAATGCTTTGCAGACGTTCGAACTGGTCGTGATTCTTAAAGGAGATGGTCATCTTTCCTTTGCCGCCGGATCCTTGTGACAGTTTAACTTTCATGCCCATGGTGGAATAAAACGCGTTTTCCAGCTCTTTTAACTGAGCGGATTCCTGTTTCATGGGAACGACGTCTTCCGGTTCCGTTTCCGGCTCGTCTTCGCTGTTGAGAAAGTCTCGAACCATGTCTTCAACCTGATGCGCGGAGAGATGTTCGCTGACAATTCTGTCCATGAACTCGCGCTGAAGCTGGGGGTCTTTTAACGGCAAGAGCGCGCGTCCGTGAGCGGCGGAAATTTTGTCCTCGCGAATCGCAGATTGCAGATCCTGGGGAAGGTCAAGAAGACGAATCATATTGGCAACCGTTGAACGATCCAGACTAAGGCTTTTGGCAAGCTCTTCCTGAGTGCAGCCTTCTGCGTTCATAAGCCGTTTAAATGACTTGGCTTTTTCAATCGCGTTGAGATCTTTGCGCTGAACGTTTTCAACCAGAGCCAGAACTGCCATGTCGGTATCGTCTACCTGAATAATCATGGCGGGAATCTGCTGCCATCCAACCTGAAGCGCGGCGCGCAGACGGCGTTCGCCAGAAACCAACTCGTATCGACCGTCGCTTTTTGCTCGAACAACGGCGGGCTGAAGCAGACCGTGTTCGTTCAAACTCTGAGCCAATTCGTTGATCGCGTCAGCGTCGAAATCGGTTCGCGGCTGGTACGGGTTGGCGTCAACAAGATTGATATCCAGATAATGAATCGTATCGGTTTGCTGATCGCTTGCTTGGTCAGAGGAAAAGCTGGGCGTTTCGTTAACGCTGGAATTCTTTTTAACAGGAGAATTCCATTCGTCAAAATCTGATTTTTGTGGAACTTCGATTCTGCCCGCCGTTTCGGTTGCCTGCGAAACCTGATTAAGCAAATTCTCGATGCCTCGTCCTAAGCGTCTTTCTCTAGCCACGATCCATAACCTCCATGCAAAGTTCGCGGTACGCGCGAGCCGCTCGGCTGCGCGGCGCGTATTCAAATATATTTTGTCCGAAACTGGACGCTTCCGCCAGCGACACGTCGCGGGGAATCACCGTTCGGAACACAATTTCACCGAAAAAATCTCGCACGTCGTTTTCCACTTCGCGCGTTAGTTCGAGACTGTAATCGACCATTGTCAAAACCACGCCGGCAAACTCCAAACGGCGCTGCTCGTTGTTTCTCACGTCGCGAATAAGCTCGATCATTCTCGTTAGCCCTTCCATGGCGAAATACTCGCACTGAATCGGCATGAGCGTTTCGTCGCTGGCAGTCAAGGCGGTTTTGGTTAAAGCGCCGACGCTGGGCGGGGAATCAATCAAGACGTACTGATAATCGCTCAAGCTGTATGTCAAGGCGTCTCGCAGACGTGTGGTTTGCACCGGGTCTTCCGCATTGAGAGCCTGAATATCCGCCAACGACCGCGCGCCGGGCAGCAAATCCAGACGCTCTATGCCCGCGTTGACAAGCGAGTCGTTCCACGGACGCCCTGTCGCCAGCGGGTGATTTTCCAACGGCGTTTTTCCCAATGCGCTGGTCGCGTTGCATTGGGGGTCGAGGTCAACCAGCAAAGTCGGACAGTTGGAATACGCCAACGCCGCCGACAGATTCACCGCTGTGGTCGTCTTTCCAACGCCGCCCTTCTGATTGACTACACATATTATATGGCTCATTGCGAGGGGAATTATACCATAAACCCCAAAATCAGAAAAGAGCAATTTTAAAGGCAATAGGCAATAAGAGGGGTTAAACAACAGCCTCTATTTTTATTTACGGCTTTTCATTGCAATTATTATCTACAGGAGCTTGTTTTGCGAATTCACCTTTAAGCCAATCATAGACTTGTGTATTTGGGGGCGTGCAATTAAATACTGAATAAAGTTCGTTGTTTGAAGCGTGGATATCCAACCCTTGTTCAACCAGCCATTTAACCAGCGGCAAATTTCTTGAACGAACCGCTTTGTGTAATAGCGTGTCATTGTTTCCATCGCAGGCGTGGACGTCTAACCCTTGTTCTGACAACCACTTAACCATCTCAAAGGAGCCTCTAAGGGCGGCATCGTGTAAAAGCTCGTCCGAAACGGATCCAGCGTTTTGAGCAAAAAGCCACTTAACCAGTTCTAAATTACCGCTTGAAACGGCTGGTGTCAGAATGTACGGGGATTTGTTCAAGTCGGCCCCCTGAGTTATAGCCCACTTGATTGCTTCCAAATTTCTGTTTTTGGCAAATACGTCTAATACGGTAAAATTATTATCGCATCTTCTGGCATTGATATCTTGTCCTTGTTCTATTAACCATTTGATCAATTTCAGGTTTCCGCTTTCTGCGGCGGGAAATATAACAGGATTGCCCAACCGATTCCTTGCGTTAACGTCCGCGCCCTGTTCTGAAAGCCATTTGACTAAATCGAGATTTCCGCTTTCGGCGGCAAGATGTATGATTGGCTCTCTGTAGTACTCAGATTGTACATTGATATCAAATCCCTGTTCGACAAGCCATTTGACCAAATCGAAACTTCCGCTTGAGACGGCGGCAGATAGAATTTCATCGCTTTTTGAGGCTTTCGGGTCAAAACCCCCTCCCTGTTTTTCCAGCCACCTGACCATATCCAGATTTCCGCTGCTGGCGGCGCAGATCATAAGCTTTTTATTCGTTTTGAGATATTCCAATAAACCGATTTTTGTATGGTTGTATGCAAAACCGCTTTTTTCCAACAGCAGACTGTACTCTAACAACCATTGCGCCAATTCAACATTTCCGTTTCTGAGGATTTGCTCCCAAACGTCTCTGTGGTAATATTCGTCTGGATCAATTGTAGAGTATAAGGATTTGAATAATTCCATATCCCCAAAAACAACAGCAAGACACAATTTTGTTGACATGTCATTATAGCGGCATTGATTATTCAGCCATTGGGCGACTTCGGCGCTGCCAGAATAACACGCCAATGAACGATTATAAGCATCGCACTCATTTATTCTTAAACGCTGACCGGTTTTTGCCAGTTCAGCCGTTAAATCTACATCTGTAAGAAGCCATTTTACCAGTTCTAAATTCCCGCTGGCAACGGCGCATTGCAAAAAGCTCATACTTATAGAATTGTTATTTCCCAGAAACAAGGCGTCCATTCGTATGTAAACGTCAGGATTATAATCAAGGAGATATTTTACTCGGGCGAGATCTCCCGTATATGCGGCATAATGCAAGACGGTTCCTCCATGAGGCGGCATGATGTCAAAACTGATTTCCCCGGTGCGAAACATTTTCTCAAACTTTTCCGGGTCGCCAAAAAGCCATTTGACATTTCGCTGCCGCGTTTCATCGAGAACTGGCGGAGCGGCGATATTGTCTTTCTGATAAAAAGTTAAGACAACAGCTAAACTTGCTGACGCAAGTATTATCATAAAAAGCAGCAAACATATTTTTATTTGTTTTGGGACGCTCATTGTATTATTGCCTTTCAAAAAATAATCAACATTCTGTTTTTCGATGATATTACGAAAAAACAATATATAGGGAAAAACGGCGATTGTTGTAATATCGTTATTAAAAATTATAACCGATTTTGAAATAAGAATAAACCGGGGGCGTATGCATAGGTTGCTAATTCTTATGCGTCATCTTGACAAAAATAAAAGAATGGGTATGCTGGGAAGGAAAAAGAGACGATATTATATTTATAATAGTCTGAACCAATGCCCCATAATCCTGCCAAGCTGTCGACAGAGAACCGCGACGAGAATTCCCGTCAGGTTCTCTTTTCCGGGACGGTAATCAACGCCGCCTTGACGTTTATCAGCCGAATTCTGGGCATGCTCCGGGACGTAGCGACGGCGGCTCTGTTTGGCGTTTCCGGGAGCGTCGTTTTCGACGCTTTTGTTTTGGCGTTTCGAATCCCAAACCTGTTTAGGCGTCTGTTTGGCGAGGGCGCAGTCTCAATCAGTTTTCTGCCCGTCTTCTGTCGGCAATGGAAAAAGAACCCCGAGTCGGCGTGGGAACTGTTAACGGCGATGGCGACGATGCTGTCCGCCATTTTGGGCGTGATAACGCTCCTGGGCGCCGGTTTCTGTTTGGGATATCTTTGGTTGTATCCCGGTGAGCGGTTGGCGGCGAATTTGACGTTAATCATGGTTCCGTATATGTTCTTGATTTGTCAGACGGCAATTTTCGCCTCGGCTTTACAGGGCTTGAAATCGTGGTTTGCGCCCGCTCTTGCCCCGGTGATTATGAACCTGCTTTGGCTCTGGGCGGTTGTCGCGATTGCGCCGAAAATCGGCGGTCCGAAAGAACAGGCGTATCTGTTGGCGTCGGTTATCAGTCTGTCTGCGGCGCTTCAGCTGGTTCTTCAACTGGTCGCTTTAAGGAAATACGGATACAATTTTCAAAGATGCCTGTTTAATAGAATTGCTGTTTACTGGCGGCGAGCGACCTCCGGATGGATTGCCATGGCGACCGGGTTGTCGCTGCTCCAGATTTGCGTCGTCTGCGATACGCTTACCGCCTGGTTCCATTGCCCGACCGGAACGGTTTCGTCGGTCTTTTTAGCGGAACGTCTGTTTGAATTCCCGCTGGGGCTGATTGGGATTTCTGTTGCGACTGCCGTCTACCCGCTTTTAAATCAGCATGCAGCAGAAAAGAGTTTTGCTGCTGTAAAAAAGGACATGTCTGAAGCGGTTCATCTGGCGTTGTTTTGGGGCGTTCCCGCGACCGCCGGGCTTCTTCTGTTGGGCGTTGACCTGTGCCAGCTTCTTTTTGAACATGGACATACAACTTCGGACGATACGCTGAGAATCGGGAATATTTTGGCGATCTATGGCGGCGGAGTTTGGGCGTACTGTTTAACGCCGATTCTTACGCGAGGCTTTTACTCGATTGGGCAAGTCCGCCTTCCCGCCCTCGTTGTCGTGATTGCCTCCGCAGTCAATCTGATTTCCAACTATATTTTAAGCCGAGTCTTGCAGCCGGAAGCCCTTCAGTTTGCCCTGGCGATGACGACCGTAATTTGCATAAGCGTTTCAACGTTGGTTTTAGGGGCTGTCTGGAAATGGACAATGGGCAGAATTACAACCCCAGACAACGAGAAGAAAAGCGAGTCAGAACAAGACGCTAAAAGCAGAGATGATTCGTTCCTTTCCGTCCTTCTCAATCCAAAGATTCTTTGCATAATTTTTGCTACTGCTATTATGATGGCGGCGGGGAAACAAACGCTGGCGTCTTTCCCGCAAGACCCGTCAACTACCGCCCAATTGGTAAAAGCGTTTTCAACCGTTTTTGTTTGTATAATTGTTTATCTCGGAATAATGTACTTTTTCTGGAAGCCATCAAAAAAATAAGAAAAAGGCGGCAGCAATATTTAACATCTAATCCGGATTATTAATTATCTCATCTCGCCTTGACAATCGATTTTGTATATATTATAATATTTAAATAATAAGAAAAAGCTTTTGGTTCAACAGCGTTTCGTATCAACGCTTGCGTCAATTGCGATTTGCTAATTGTCCTCACTCCTAACTACGATTCATGGAACGTTACGAATTTACTCCGGAAGACGATTATTCAATTTACACTCAAGCCGCGTACAGGGCAACAGGTTGCGTATACCATTGGAACATGCCTGTTCGACCTGACCAGTTAGGCGAGATTGCCGCCCTGCCCGTTTATGGCGCGTTTGTCAGCTTTAAGCGGGTTGGACAGCTGCGATCCTGCATGGGTACGCTCGGCCCCAATAAAAAGCTGGCGCAGGCGATTAACGACGCTGCGAAATCCGCGGCGCTGGAAGACCCCCGATTCCCGGAAATCGCCCCGGCGGAACTGCCGTTTCTGGAAATGGAAGTCTGGATTTTGTGGGAGCCGGAACCGATTGAAGCCGATCCCGACAACGTCATTATCGGCAAGCACGGTTTGATTGCTTCCCGAGGGCGCAACCGAGGACTGCTTCTACCGTCCGTTGCGACAGAATACAAAATGGATCCGGAGACGTTCTTAAGTCACACCTGTATGAAAGCGGGGCTTCCTGCTGACGCCTGGCGAGACGGTTCTGTTAAATTCGAACGTTTTGAAGGACATCTTATCAAAGGCGATTTCCCCGCCTGCGCTGCAGAACTGCAGGACGACAACCAAATCGTCGGGACCGCGTACGGGCCGCAGCCCAACGCTCGTCACATTGCCGCGTTGGCTGACTTCTCCCGTCAAAATGCGCTGGCGATTTTCAAAGGCGGAACGGAAAGCGCGTATCTGCCCGGCGCGTTCGACGGCAACGTTCACGGCGCGTTGGTCAGAATGAAAGTCGGCGCTCGCGGACAGTATCTGGAATCCGTCCGAATTTCGCTTCAAAATACGATTCCATTCCAGACGACGGTTCTCGAACTGACCAAGGCGATTTGCAGCGGCGTAAAGCAGCAAATCGGAAAACAGGATCCGCCAGAGAACTTCGTCATGGGGCTGGCGGTATTCTTCGAACCCGCCAAACAGGGAACCGCCGCCAACTTCGACCCATCGGGAATCAAAATCTCTGACCGCGGCATTTTCGTATCGAAGGGCGGCGCCTGGGCGTTTGCGTTCGACCCGAAATCCAGCCCGGAGATTTTGCTGGATCGCGCGCTCAAACACGCTGGCTTTGACGCTGACAACTCCGTTGACGTTTACTCCATGCGGGTTATTTCCACAGAGCCTCTTTTGCTCACGACCAACGTTCCCAGCGCTCAACAGCTGCAAAAGTACCGAACCCCTGTTGTTGCCGGCAAGTTCTATCCCGCTGACGGCGCTGAATGTAAAAAGCTCGTCGAAACGCTCTTCAAGGAAGCGGAATCCCCCAAAGACCAGTACGCCGCTGCGATTATTCCTCACGCCGGCTGGATGTACTCTGCCCGGCTGGCGATTCGGACGCTGGCGAAAATCGAGTTCCCGTCGAGAGTCGTCATTTTCTGCCCGAAGCATACGGGAATGGGCGTTGACATGGCAGTCGCGCCGCAGGAAAAATGGATTCTGCCAACAGGCGCGGTCGATCTCGATCAGGATTTCGCCCGCCGGTTGGTAAAAGAATGTAACATGCTGCAGCTGGACTCCGAGGCGCACCGCAACGAACATTCCATCGAAGCGATTCTGCCCTTTATCGCCGCGCAGGCGCCGTCCGCTCAGTACACGGCTATCGCCCTGGGCGGAGATATCAACTACGAGAAAATCGACAAGCTCTCCGACCAGCTGGCGGCGTTCTTCTCCAAGCTGAAAACCCCGCCGCTGTTTATCGTTTCCAGCGACATGAACCATTACGCCGACGTCGACACGACCGTTATTCAGGACGAGAAAGCGATGAAAAAAATCGACAAGCTCGATCCGGAAGGACTGTTCAGCGTCTGCCGAAAAGAGAACGTTTCCATGTGCGGCGTCGCTCCGGCGGCGGTTGTCATGGCAACGCTGAAAAAGATGAACCTGTTACACGAGGCGATTTTGGTCGGTCATACCAACTCCGCCGTTATTTCCGGCGACAGCGACCACTGCGTCGGCTACTGCGGATACCTGTTCAAATAAAATGGCGACCCCAAAATCCCTGTTGTTCAGAATTCGCCTCATGCTGGCGTTTTTCATACTGGCGCTGGTTGTCAGCGGCGTAACCGCGTTTCCTCTGAAAAGTGAGCTGCATTTGCTCAACCAGTATTTTGGACAAGGCTCGGCGTTTGGCGAACAGTTTTCAGACGCCGCCAACTATCTGAAGTACATTCAGGAAGGGCTGGATAAGAACGCCGCCCAGTTCCCGTTTATGAGTTACGGGACGGACTGGCTGGCGTTCGCCCACATCGTAATTGCGATTGCGTTTATCGGGCCGTTTCGCGACCCGGTACGCAACATTTGGGTAACGCAGTTTGGAATGATCTGCTGTATACTTGTTTTTCCGCTGGCGATGATCTGCGGAACGATTCGCGGCATCCCAATGGCGTGGCAGCTGATCGACTGCTCGTTTGGATTCTTCGGCTTGTTCCCGCTGTTGCTGATTTATAAATGGACGAAAGAGTTGGAGGAAGGCAATAGGCAGTAGGCAATAGGCAGTAGGCAATAGGCAGTAGTGATTAATCTACTCCCCATATTTAAGTATTAACGCAAACCATGAGAACTATCGCTTTAACTTTATTGACGTTGATTTCAATTACTTCCGCGGCGCTTGCCGACGTCGCTTTGACGGCTCAGGAAGACGGCTCGATTGTCGTTACCGCCGACGGGAAACCGTTTACGACGTTTATTCCGAACAACCACAACAAGCCGATTCTCTATCCGCTTATCGGTCCGACGGGGGCGGCGATGACGCGCCAGTACCCGGTTGAAGGCGCTCTGCCGACAGAAAAACAAGATCACCCGCATCAGCGTTCGTGCTGGTTTGCCGCCGGGGATGTTAACGGGCTGAGCTATTGGCATCAGGAAGACTCTTTCGGAAAACGACCTGCTCCGGCTGGTCATATTCTTCCCCAGAAAGTCGAGATTGTCGCCCCTAACGCCATCGCCATGGAAGCGAACTGGGTCGATACAAAAGGAAACGTTGACCTCAAGGAATCCCGCGTTATGAAGTTCTACGCCTCGCAAGATCAGCGATGGATTGACTTCACGATTACCCTCACAGCAGAAAAAGAAACCGTTAAATTCGGCGACACGAAGGAAGGGCTTTTCGGCGTTCGCGTTGCCGGCACGATTAAAGTCGACGCCAAGCTCGGCGGAAAGATCGTCTCGTCAGATGGATTGACCAACGGCGACGCCTGGGGCAAGCCGGCGTCCTGGGTCGATTACAGCGGTCCGGTTGGAGAAGACAAACATCGCGTTGGAATCGCCATCATGAACCGACCGGACAGTTTCGCCTATCCGACCCACTGGCACGTTCGAGAATACGGTCTGTTCGCCGCCAACCCGTTTGGGCTTCACGACTTCTACGGCGCCAAGTCCGGAAAGAACGGCTCTGTTACATTGAAAAAGGGCGACTCGATTACATTCCAGTATCGAATCCTCCTTCACGACGGCGACGAAAAAACCGGGCGAGTTGAACAGAGCTGGGAAGAATATTCTCAAAGCAAATGAATAGAACGCTCATCGCCCTTGCCGTTTACAACGAAAGGGAAAACCTGCCGGATTTACTCAACGAGCTGCTGACCCTCGTTCCAGACGCCGATATTTTAGTCGTTGACGACAACTCGCCGGACGGAACCGGGGTTTGGGCGGAGGAGTTCTCGCAGACGCAGCCGCGCCTTAAAGTGTTACATCGAGCGGGAAAGCTGGGACTGGGAACCGCCGTCATCGACGCCATGAAATTCGCTATCGACCGCGGGTACGAGTTCATGCTTAATATGGACGCCGACTTCAGCCATCAGCCCAAGTACGTCCCTGATATTCTATCGACGATGTACGCTGCGTCTCAGTCCGTTGTAACAGTTATCGGCTCTCGATACGTTCCCGGCGGCGGAGTGGAAGGTTGGCCCGTCGTGAGAAAGTTCATGAGCGCAGGCGTCAACGCGTATGCCCGATTTATGCTCTCGCTGCCGGTTCGCGATACAAGCGGGTCGTTTCGCTGCTATCGCGTTTCCATCCTGAAAGAGCTTGATTTTTCCGCCGTCCGGTCGAAAGGGTACTCGTTCTTTGAAGAAATCCTGTGGCACATTCAGCGCGCCGCGCGAAGAAAGGGAATCTTCTCGTGCCCGTTTATTGAACGCCCGATTATTTTCACCGACCGCGTCAAGGGTCAGTCCAAAATCAACAAAAAGGAAGCGGTCAACGCGCTGAGAATCCTGTATCAGCAAGGGATTCATAACTGGTTTGGCGAGGGCGAGTTTCTCAACGTCCTGTTTAACTGTGGAATCAAAGCGGCGGCGATTGTATACACCGTTATGCTGGTTGTCCTGCTGGTTATTCCAGACCCGTACTTTTTCCTCAACGGCGTTCCCGACCCCTATACGGAGGAATCCAAATTCGCGTCGAACTCCCATCTCGACGTTTTTATACTCATGGGCTTTTTATGGGAGCTGGCGTTTTTCCGCCGAATGCTGTGGAACCGCAAATGGCTGGCGTGGCTGGGCGCGGTCGCCTTTGGCGCGTTTTTTGAAATCATTCAGATTATTGTCCCCAAACGGACGTTCGACCCGGTTGACATCAATCAGAATATGGTCGGCGCCGTTACAGGGTTGATTATTGCCTGCGTCCTTTGGACGCTTTGGAAGCGAATTGCACATTTACCCCCGGAGAAATCATGACACATTTATCTCGACGAAGTTTTTTATGCGGGACGCTTGCCGGCGCCGCTGCGTTGGCTGGCGCTCCCTTGCTGGCAGACGCGACTAAAAAGGGTTCTAATATAAAAATCGGGTTATGCACCTATTTATGGGGCGCGAACTGGGACTTGCCGACTATTATCGACTACTGCTCAAAAGCCGGGCTGGGCGGCGCTGAACTGCGCGTTCAGCACAAACACGGCGTTGAGCCGGAACTGAACAAAGCGGCAAGAGCGGAAGTCCGAAAACGATTTGCCGAATCGCCCATTACGCTGGTTGGGTTCGGCACGAACGAAGATTTCCATCACAAAGACCCGGCGCGAGTTCGTCATTGCATCGAACGCGCTAAAGAGTACGTTATTCTGTCAGCAGACTGCGGCGGTTCCGGCGTTAAAGTCAAGCCAAACGACTTGCCCAAAGGCGTTGACCGAAAGAAAACGACGGCTCAAATCGCCGCGGCTCTGAACGAGCTGGGAAAATTCGCCGCCGACTACGGACAGCAAATCCGCCTGCGAAATCACCGCGGATGCGCCCCCATTCCGATTATGAAAAAAATCATCGACA
>JAZUMX010000534.1:0-2192 GCA_045603865.1 Thermoguttaceae bacterium | reverse complement strand
CCAGAATTTTCTATTTCTCGCTTTAAAATCGCAAAAAACAGTGTATAATATATATTGACGTATAATAACATAACCCCGTTTCGCGTCAGCGCACGGTTGACTAAAATGGGAGTTCAGAATATCCATAATCCCGAGTTTACTCACACCGGAGTAGAACCATGGTTAAAACCTCAATCCTTTCCCCTTTAACGCTCAGCAGAACTCTCTTTTCCGCTCTGGCGGTTGTTGCCCTTGGCGTTGTTGTCAACGCTCAAACGGTCGTTCGTACCAACGGCGAGACACAAACCGCTACCGGTTCAGACGTTTCAACAGTTCAAAAAGCTACTGGCTGGGCTTCTGGCGACGTTATCAGCGTTTCCGGCACGTCTGCAAGCAACATCGCGCCTTTTACTACTTCAGTAAGAGTTGAGGGAACAGCATATACGGTTACCAACTTTACCGTTCAATCGGGAACAAGCGACAAACAGTATATTGGCGCTGTTAGTGGCAATCGAAATTACGTACTAAAACTAACAAATAAAAATTATGATTTAACATTCAAAAATGTTGAATTCAAATACAATCAGGACCCCCAGGAAACATTTGGCATTTTCTTAACAATGAATGTTTCTGGATCAACTGTAAAATTAAATTTGGACAATGCATCGTTTACAGATTTCAAAGCAACCGGCAATGCTGGCGCGGTAATTTACACAACCGGAGCTTTAACAATCAAAGGAACCAACGTTGTTTCTTTCAAAGGAAACAAAGCAAGCACTGGAGGCGCAATTTTTTCCACAAAAGCAGTAACTATTGATTGTGATGAAATAATCTTTGACAGCAATGCCACCGGTAACTCCGGAGCAATCCGCAACGAAGGCGCCTTATCAATTACCGGTTCAAAGGTTACATTTAATAGTAACTCAGCCTCGAAAAAAGGTGGGTCTATATATACATCCAGTACAGTCAATATGACAGGAACGGGAGATAACCCCATCTTTACTTTTAGCAATAATAAAGCGACTGAAGAAGGCGGTGTAATATATTCAGATACAAATGGAACTGGAATTGACATCAATTGCGACACAATTATTTTTAATAACAATCAAGCGTCTGCTGGCGGCGCTATAGCGCTTGAGAAATCAGATACAAGCGTCAAAACAAAGATTACAGGCAAGACAGTTACTTTTGAGAAGAATTCCACAACAAATGGCAACGGCGGCGTAATACATACTCAGGCGTCAGTCGAGTTGAAAGGGTCGTCAAATGACTCTGTTTTTACCTTTAGCAATAACTCGTCTCAAGGCAACTGCGGCGTAATGGTTGTGGTAGGAACGGTAGATTTTTCGACTGGTTCATTCATATTCCAAAACAATATTGCCAATGGATACGGCGGAGCGATTGAATCCCGAAAGGGAATTACGTTCTCCGGCGACAACACGTCGGCGACTTTTACAGGCAATATTGCTGGCAGTGGAAACGGCAACGACATTTATCTGGATAACGCATCAGTCTTGACCTTCAAGGACAGCGGTACGTATTACTTCGATGGCGGTATTCATTTAGTCAACACAGGAGCCAGTACGGTTATTAACGAAGCTCAGGTTACGATTGCCGGACGTCAGTATAAACCCGTTATTAACGAAGGCGATCCCGCGAATGTCGAAGATCATACCAATAACTATCAGCTCCAGACTGTTACCATTTCTAACGGCGGCAAACTGACGGCGAATTTTGACTATATCGATTCTCTGACCGGTAAGTTCAACTTAGGTACTGCCGATACAGTTGGAACGCTGGAACTGAACTATGGCGGACAAGACCCCTTATTGCTGACGATGTCAGATAAGCTCAAAATCACCGGCGCAACCAACGGAAAGGTTGTTAAAACCGGCGATGGGACGCTTCAGATATTAGCTGCTGACGGACAGGTTAACTCTCACAGCTTTGTCGTTAATTCCGGTCGGCTGGATATGAAAGAGTACTTCACAGGCTCTCTGGAGGTTGGCGAAGCCCTCGGCGAGGGCGAATATTCCACAGCGACGTTCTCGCCAGGGAACTCGGTTGGGTCGTTGACCATCAACGGCGATTTTGTTCTCAATCCGGGTTCAACGCTTTTGATTGAACAGGACGCAAACGGCATAGACACGCTTTCTGCCACGTCGTTCCATATTGATTCCGAATCAATTCTGGATCTGCCAGTAGATTCGCTT
>JAZUMX010000533.1:0-1544 GCA_045603865.1 Thermoguttaceae bacterium | reverse complement strand
CCCTACTACTCTATGTTGACGCCCTGCTGTTCCATCAATTTCTGGAAATTTTCCTTAAAGTTCAAAGGAGGAATTCCCGCCCACTGAATAACGTCGTTCTCGTCAAACTCGAATTCCAGACCCTGTCCAGGTTCGTTGATTCGACTTTCCCATTCTTTGTATCGCGGAGTGAGAAAGTAAACCCGTTGGTTGGCTGACCCGCGCCAAAGCAGATTGGCGTATTGGGACTCAATAAACGGACCGTCAATCAGGACGTCTATATTAGAAACGAATTTTTGCTGAGATTGTAACCAATTTTTTTGCAATTCTTCAAAAATATATCCTGTATAGCTCATAAACGAAGGAGCGTTATTCCTTCGGCGACGGAGTTCTTCAATCAACTCCGTCAGAGCGTCCGCCTGATCCATCGGCTCGCCGCCGCTAAAAGTAAATCCCTCCAGGTCAGGCGAGGCGTCAAATCGCTCTGCAAGTTCTTTGACGTCCATCTCGATTCCGCCGTTATAATCCCGCATTTCCGGAGACGTGCAGCCCGGACATCGCTGAGAGCACCCCTGCACCCAGACAACGCCCCGAACTCCCGGTCCGAGAGTCGAACAGCGTAACGAATATCGGGCAATACGTATTGTTGTCATAGGAAAAATGGAATGTCAGATAAAACCTGAAAAATGGCGTTTTGTATTCGTTATCCTGCTTTCTAATATACTCGATTTACAGAATCTAAATGACAAAAAGAGCCTCGAAATTTTACGTTTTTTGAAAAAATATTTAAAAATCAGAAAAATTTCTTCATCAGCCAGGTGAAGAACTTGTACCTCAACGAGGGGACGTAAACGACTTTTCGGGGATGCTTTTTAATCGTCTCCAGCGATTTTTTGGTGAGCCATTCCAGGTCAAGCCACATGAACCCGGGAATCTTTTTGTAGCTTTCCGTGGCGGGAAGCATTTCTTTGGTTGCATAGAAGTCCGTCTTGACGTAGCCGGGGCAGAGAGCCTGAGCGCGAACTCCCGTCTTTGCCAGGTCCCAGGCGAAATTTCGGGTAAACGACAGAATAAACTGTTTGGTTGACGTGTAGTTCGCCGCGCCGGGATACGACCCAAAAGCGGCACAGGACGCCAAATTAATAATGTATCCCTTGCCGTTGGCTTTCATGACCTCTGCCGCCGCGCGGGAAAGGCGAACAGTCGCGATGCAGTGGACGGTAATCATGCCGGTCGTAAAATCGGGGTCGACGTCAGGATAGCGGACGTCCCAGCCCCCGCCGTATCCAGCAGAGTTGATGAGAAACTCCAAGTCGGGCGTCTGGGCGATCTTCTCTTCCAGACGGCGAATGTCGTCCAGCTGACTCAAATCCGCCAGAAAGACCTCAGCGCTGACGTTGAACTGCGATTCCAGCTCCTGTTTGACTTCGTTGAGCAAACTCTCGCGTCGAGCGACGAGAATCATATTGTATCCTTCCGCCGCAAGGCGACGGGCAAACGAGCGTCCAATTCCGCTGGACGCGCCGGTTATAATAGCTGTTTTGGACATGATAAAGTCGGATCGT
>JAZUMX010000532.1:0-4054 GCA_045603865.1 Thermoguttaceae bacterium | reverse complement strand
GCGAAGCGAACGTAACGACAAACAAACCGGGTTGCGTAAGCGCCCATTAAAACCTCACGCGGAGACGCAGAGGATGTTCGCCGTTAATGTTTTATCGTATTTAGCGCTCTACTAGATTTACTATGTTCACGTAAATATTTTTCAAGTTCCTTATGAGAAGATATTTCAGGGTAGTCCAAAATAGTATGACCATGGTTATTTCGTTTATTGACGTCTGCTCCATGTTCAACCAGATATTGAGCCACTTCAAACTTTTTGGCGGTATATAAGATGTAATGCAAAGGCGTATTTCCCAATTCGTCTTGTTCGTTGACGTCTAATCCTTGTTCAATCAGCCAACGAATAAGTTCCAAATTACCGCTTTTGACAGCATAACATAAGACTGTTTTTCCATCTCTGTCTTTTGCATAGACGTCAGCTCCATTCTCAATCAGAAATTGCGCAACGCCTAAAGAACAGCTGCTTTCACACAAAGCAACACAATGCAGCGGCGTTTCTTCTGGTATATTACGTGCGTTAACGTCAGCGCCATGTTCTACCAGATAATAGACAATGTCATAATAATCTATACCAAATGACCAGCGAGTGGTATAATGCAAAGCGGAATCTCCATAAAGTGAGAATACAACATTGACATCGGCGCCATGATCGACCAGAAATTTAACCGTTTCAAAACGATAACTCCCTAACCTCAGAGCGTAATACAAGGCGGTATCCCCTTTATCGTCTTTTGCATTGACGTCAGCTCCATGTTCGACCAAACATTGAAGCGCTTTGACAGGACTGAAGCGAAAAGTATTCCCAATAGCAGACTGCAAAACTGTATAACCGACATTGTTTTTAGCGTTGACGTCAGCTCCATGATCAATTAGATATTGAAGCGCTTCCAGATTCTCGCTTGGGGTAACGCGACACATGCTTCGGGTTGAATAATGCAAAACGGAAAAACCTTTATTGTTTTTAGCATTAACGTCAGCGCCATGTTCAACTAGACATTGAAGCGTTTTGAGATTTCCATTTTCAGCGGCATAATGCAAAACCGATTCGTTATTGTTGTCTTTCGCGTTGACGTCCAATCCCTGGTTTAAGAGCAATTGAACCGATTCCTGATTCCCTTTTTGAGCGGCATAATGCAAAACCGTCAACCCCATATTATTTTTTGAATGGACTTCAGAGCCATGTTCAATTAGGCATTGAAGCGTTTCGGGATTCCCGTTTTCAGCCGCATAATGCAAAACCGACGAATTATTGTTGTCTTTTGCGTTGACGTCCAATCCCTTGTTTATGAGCCATTGAACCAATTTCGAATTCCCACTTAAAGCGGCAAGATGCAATACCGTTTTACCTTGATTAGTTATTGCGTTGACGTCAGCGCCATGTTTAACCAGCAGCTGAGCGATTTCCAGATTTCCGCTTTGGGCTGCAGAATGTAGTGCAGCAGTTTCAAATGTGTATTTCCCTTTGACGTCCGCTCCACGCTCGACCAGCAATTGAACAATATCCCATTGACCATATTGTGCAGCGTATGCCGCGATTGGAAATTTAACTTTTACATCGGCGCCGCGTTCGACCATAAATTTAACAAGATCCCAATCTCGGCATTGAACAATATAACTCAAGATGGGCATTCCCTGACTGTCCACAGAATTAACGTCTGCGCCACGCTCGACCAAGTAACGAATATAATCTGACTTTGCAATCAGCCAACCCACATCATCTATATCTTCATAGATTGAAAAAAACAAAGCAGTTTTCCCTTTGTTGTTTTTAACGTTGACGTCCGCGCCGTGTTCTACCAGCCATTGAACCACTTTAAAATTCCAACTTCCAACGGCGTAAAACAAGGCGGTATTTCCCCATTTGTCTCGCGCGTTGACGTCCGCGCCATGTTCAACCAGCAATTGAATTGCATCTAAATTACTATAAGTTGCGGCTGCATTCAAGATATTACCGCCATTAGCTTTAACGTTCAGCCCATGCTCAATCAGCCATTGAACAAGATTCTGATTCCTGTTTTTATTGAGGGGATCAAGTTGTGTGACACACAATAAATATCCATTTTCATCATTAACGTCCAATCCATGTTCAATCAGCCATTGAGCCATTTCCATTTTTTGGTTCTGAACGGCCTGATACAAAGCAGATGCGCCGAATTTGTCGCGTGTGTGGACGTCTGCCTTCTGCTGTTCCACAAGCCATTTAACAAGTTCGATATTTCCACTCCATGCAGCATAATGCAAAACAGTTCTTTCCTGTTTATCCTTTGCGTTAATATCCGCGCCTTTATCCAGAAGAAATTTAACCCGGCTCAAATCGCCTGTCGATGCGGCATAGTGAAGAACATTGGCGCCTGTATGATGATGACTGCGAAAATCAAAGTTTCGAGTTTTAAACATATTTTCAAAGGCGTCAACGTATACTTCTTTAAATGATCTTATAGGCAGATCAAAAAATGACGAATCAATATCAGAGTTGTCCAACTTTGCATTGATCGCAGCCTGAATTGCAGAGTCGTCTGCTGACTCATTGACCGCTGTCTGGCTTGCAGAGTTGTCTTGTTTATAGCAACCGGAAAGACATGCTAAAGCTATCAGGAACGCGTTTAAAATGGATTTATGGCTAATCATGGGACGCTATAGGGTGGGATTGTTAAACGCAATATATTATCTTTTATTATGAATTATAGCGTTCTGACAGATTAGTTTCAATAGGGGGCGAAGAATTTTTAATTCCGAATGCGCAACTGTCGCAAAGCGACTGGCGAGCCGGGTTGCGTAAGCGCCCCGTTATAATCTCACGAGAAGTTCGCAAAGAAATGGAAGGTGGGAATGGAGCGACCTTCGGGAGCGGAATTACGCTTAGGCGAGCCACGGGTGTAAACATATATTAGCGAGCCGGGAACGTAAGTTCCCGGGTGTGAGCGTAGCGAACGTAGCGAAGCGAACGTAACGGCGAACGTAACGGCGAACAAAATGTTGGCGACCGGAAAACCTCACGCGGAGACGCAAAGAAATGGAAGGCGGTAATGGAGCGACCATCGGGAGCGGAATTACGCTTAGGCGAGCCACGGGTGTAAACCCGTGGGCGTGGGCGAAGCGAACGTAACGACAAACAAACCGGGTTGCGTAAGCGCCCATTAAAACCTCACGCGGAGCCGCGGAGATGCGGAGGTTGTTCACGAAGTTTAAAAAACAAGGCGAGCCACGGGTGTAAACCCGTGGGCGTGAGCGAAGCGAACGTAACGACGAACAAACCGGGTTGCGTAAGCGCCCGTTAAAACCTCACGCGGAGCCGCGGAGGCGCGGAGGATGTTCGCGAAGTTTTAAAAACTATGAGTTCTTTGTGTTCTTTGTGTTCTTTGTGGTTAAATTTTCTTCGGCGGGCGCGTCTGTCTTATTTATCCGATTCGTTTAGAAACTCTAACTTTTCTGTAGCGTCTTCATGACCTCGTAAAGCCGCTTTTTGAAACCATTTTACCGCTTCGGCTCTGTCTCTAGGAACGCCCTTGCCAAAATAATAACACATGCCAAGATTATATTGTCCTTCTGCATAGCCTTGATCCGCCGATTTACGATATAGTTCTGCAGCTTTGACTTTATCTTCAGACAAGTAGTCGCAACCACAATAATATCTGTCTCCCAAATTATTGAGCGCTTCCGGATCTCCAGCGTTCGCTTTTTCAATCAGCTTTTTGAGTTCCAAATCAACTATCTGAAATACATATCGTTCCCCGCTGTGAGGCGTTTCTGACAGACGGGAGTCAAGATCAGTAACCGTTTGAAACGCGCCGTCTTTGAACGCTTTTAGTTCAACAACCCAATAGGGACGGTTTCGGAAATAAAAGCGTCCATCTTTGAAGACTCTGAAATATATTAGTTCTGTAATCCAGTCTGGAGGGAGTTTAGCGGCAAACAGAGTTCCGCAGACGCTGACAAAACGATTGTCTATAATCTCAAAAATGGTTTTGTCGTTCCCGTTTTCGAGACGAATTTTGTCGTTGATCGCCTCTAACGCTTCCTGTAACGTAACCGGATTTCTGTCAATCCAGTTAATT
>JAZUMX010000531.1:0-3108 GCA_045603865.1 Thermoguttaceae bacterium | reverse complement strand
TTTTTTATACTTTGCATTTTTCATTGTTATCGTCCTCTCTTCTGCTGCATTTATCAACATTTTGATAACCGTCGACAACGGCGCCGTTGGCTTCCAAAATTTTGACGAGTTGTTCGACGTCGCTGATGCCGTTGTTGTCCATGTCAATAAAACCGGCAATGGCAAAATGACGATCGCCAAAAACAGGCGAGTAAATTTTGTCGCCAGGAACAATCGGATCTGACGGATTGTCTGACGTTACAATACATTCCGAGGTATGCAAGCCTGTAACCTGAGCAACCTGAATGCTCCCTTTCTTCTTTCCGTTTTTCATGTCGGTTTCTGAACGGGAGTAAACGGAAAATGACGCGCTGAGAGGTATGTTGTCTGCGCTGCCCAGGTCAATGGTAGCCTTGCCTTGAGCGGCGGAAATAAACTGAATGCTGCCATTGGGCTTTTCTGCAACTCTGGTATAGTTCTTTGCCAGCTGCTGACGCGCTTTTATGTTGCTTGCCATCTGGACTTTAATGTCTTCGTTTGTTTTAGCCAGATCGGTGTTGATCTTTTTAATTGTTGTGTCGCTGGACGTCTCGGCAGCTTTGACGAGTCTGTCTAAATCATTCTTTTGTTTATTGAGATCAGCTTCAATTTCAGCCAGAGCTTTGGCATAAACGTTTTTATCTTCAGCAAATATTGCAGCGTGCTTTTTTACAGAATCAAGGGCAACAGAGTTGTATTTTGTTCTGTTTTCGTTAAACGTTGACATGTCAAGAAAATCTTGCTGATTCGCATCCAAAGTGAAGTTTTGAACCTGCATCTGATTATACAAGTACGCCAGAATGCTGGAATAGGACTGATTGCTTTTTGAAAAGTTCTCAGCGTATTTTTTCATGACGTCGGCATGATCGTCAACCAGCGTCTTAACGTCCTTTGTGGTTTCTTCGCCGTCAATCTTTTTCTTGAATTCGTCCAGTTCGTTCTGGCTGACCATCAACTCTCCATTTTTGACAGCCAGTTCGTCGGACAATTCTTGCAGATGCATTACTGTTTCCGCGTTCATTTGATAGAACACGTAAAGCGTAACGCCGAGCGAAACCGTAATGAGAAAAAATACGATTAACGCGAAATTCCACCAGAAAGTAGCTTTAAACATTTGGATTTCTCCTCGAAACCATATATATTATGGTAAGTGTTTTTTATGTGAAATTGTTAATTAATTCTCCTAACGTGGCATGACTCTGTTTCCCGAACGACTTCGGAAAGTGTTGTCTTTGGTGCGTGTAACGCCGTACGAGGGCTGGGAATTTTGGGGTTCTCCCGGCTTGACTTTTGACAGTTCTTTTGTTTCCAGACGGCTCATTAAATCCTGCAGTGTAATAGCGGGAATGCTGTAACGTTTAGCCTGGGAAACGAATTCTTTATAAGCCGTAGCTTCTTTGGGATATTTTTCTGCGTCTGGGGCGGTTCCAACTACGTAAAACTGGGTTTCCGCAACGATTTTTCCGTGCATGGTCGTTCCGTCGAGATATGCGTCGCAAACGTCTCCATGCTGCTGGATGTACGTCAAAATGCGGCTAACGTCGTTTTTGCCGTCTCCGGTTAAGTCAAGGATTCCGCACAGAGCGTACCGAACGTGATCGCCGGGCGTCCAGCCTTTGGTGAAGATTTTATCTCCCATGGTAATCGGGTCGCTGGTTGAAAACTCGTTTGCATAGCAAAGCGCCTGATTGAAGTTAACCTGGAAAACCTGTAACGATCCTTTAGGCTTGGTTGTGCTGGTTGTGGCGTTAGCAGGATAAACGTCGAAAGTTTGCTGATTTCGAAGGTTGTTGCCTGACCCGAGGTTAATGACGGCAACTTTTGTCATTGGGTTATATGACAAAATCAGACCGTCCGGACGGTTGACGGACTTGTTCTTTTTCGCTTTGGCGACTCTTTGCAAATCCTCGCGAATAACGTTGAGTTCTTTAATGCTCTCGTTTGCTTTGGCGATTTTATTGTTGGCTTCGACAAACTGATCTTCATTGTCTTTGAACATCTTGTCCAGCTCAGCGTAAATTTCTTCTTTGGCTTTATTGATTTTGTCTCTTTGAGCGGAGCTGCTGTTGATAGCGGCGAGCAGGGTTTGTTGATCTTTTTTGGACGATTCAATTACAGACAAAAGAGCTTTGTCGTTAGATTGTTCGCGAGACAGGTTAACGACTTTAAGCTTTTCCAGTTCCGCCTGTCGTTGAGCCAGAGTAGCTTTCTGTTCCTGGATTTTGCTGAACATCTTGGCGATGATTTTCGCGTAGACTTTGTCTCCTTCTTCCAATTCCAGACCGGAAGTTGGACCAGCGTATTTTTCCATGTCTTTATCAATAATGTCGAAAACGTAATCGCGCCGCATGGATTCCGGACAGCCAACCAGCGTTTTAAGCGTGTTGATATCTTTTTTAACGCTGACGATTTCGTCATCTTTAGCTTTAAGCTTTTTGACGGCGTCTGGAACTTTGGCTTGATTTTCGTCCCATTGTTGATAAATCAAATATATTCCAATACCCAAGCCAATGGATGCTAGAACGAAAAATATGATGAATCCGATGGTAACTGCTTGCTTACGAAGCTTCATGGATGTACTCCTTTGAGTATAATATGGTTAAAACTATCTATCTTAACATTATAATAGATAATTTATATTTTTGCAACTCTTTTACAAGAATTTTTCAAAATACTTTTTTACCAATAATATATTAAGCTCTTTTTTATATTCTGTCAACCATTTTTTACGGATTTCCGAAAAAAACTCGTTTTTTTATGGGATAGTTACTACGAATGTAGGAGTTTTAACGCTTTTTTCTCTGTAAAAGCTCGCTATAGGTCTGAAGCGTGCGTTCTTCGGCGCGAGTCAGGCTGCCTCGTCCGGTTTGAGAAATTTTCCTCAAAATCCGGTCAGCTTCATCCGCCAGTTCGGCTTCCAGGCGAGCCTCTTTTTCTCTCTGAGCGTAGTTGCTCGGGTCGTTGCTGGAAGAAGAAACGGCGTTTTGACTGCTGGAACGATACAGGAAGTCGTCTTCATCGTCGTCGTATCGTTCATCTTCATGATAACGAACTCTGGGCGAGGCTTTGAAGTGCAAGGCGGTTTTGAAA
>JAZUMX010000530.1:0-2343 GCA_045603865.1 Thermoguttaceae bacterium | reverse complement strand
TTTTTTCTTTCTTTTTGCGGAATTTGCTGATTTTAACGATTTTTTGCTTTGACCTCCTGTTTTATGTTATTCGGGGTAGTCTAAAAACCGGGATTTATTCTTCAGCAGCGAGAAATCTTTCTGCTTCTAACGCTGCCATCGCTCCTGTTCCTGCTGAGGTGATTGCTTGACGATAATAATCGTCGGCGCAGTCGCCAGCGGCAAAGACGCCTGGAACGCTGGTTGCCATTCTGTGCGGTTGGGGAAGCTGAACGTAGCGTTTTTCTGTCAGGTCGATTTTGCCTTGTAAAAACGCTGTGTTTGGCGTATGTCCTATAGCACAAAAAGCGCCTGAAACATCTATCGTCATTTCTTGGTCTTTAACTGTAGTACTTTTTAATTTTAAATTCGTTAAACCATCTGTATCGTTTCCAATAAATTCAATTGGAACCCTGTTAAAGAGGATTTCAATTTTTTCGTTGTCGAATGCGCGTTTTGCCATCGCCTTTGATGCGCGGAATTCGTCTCGCCGATGAATCAGATATACTTTTGAGGCGAAGTTCGTCAGATAAAGCGCTTCTTCGATTGCGCTGTCTCCCCCGCCGATTACTGCTAATGGCTTATTTCTGAATCGCGGCAGCGCCCCGTCGCATACGGCGCACGCGCTCACGCCGCGGTTTTTGAATTGCTCTTCCGATGCCAACCCAAGCCAGTTTGCTCTTGCCCCGGTGGCGATAATTATCGTCTGCGCCATGCACGTTT
The DNA here is from genome assembly GCA_045603865.1 of Thermoguttaceae bacterium. GTDB lineage: Bacteria > Planctomycetota > Planctomycetia > Pirellulales > Thermoguttaceae > RUG11551. Next base: position 1,602 of record JAZUMX010000530.1, on the reverse strand, counting down.
CGCCTTCGTTGTCCGTCAGTTTGAACGGTCGCTCAGATACGTCCAGATCGACGATTTCAGCTGGAATGATTCGAGTTCCAAAATTGACGGCTTGCTGACGAATCAACTCTACCAGTTCCGGACCTGTCACAGACCCGCCCTCCGCATGCGGCGCCAGCATGTACGAGCGTTCTTCTCCGATAGCGGATTTCAAATACGCGCCAACGTCTCCGTGGGGGAATCCAGGATAATTCTCGATTTCCGTTGTCGTATACAATTGCCCCATCGGCAGATTGTTTGCCAGCCGGTTTTCTTCGGTATAGGAACCTTCGTAAACGACCGGGTTGAGATTCGCTCTGGCGGCGTAAATAGCCGCAGACCACGCAGCCGGTCCGCTGCCGATAATCACGATTTTTTCTACTGTGTCAGACATGAATAACTCCATGGGTTAGGTGCGAAGCCGCACGGGCGGAGAGGACAAGGTTTTGCCTCCGAACAGGCTGGGTTCGAAGACCCCCACGTCCAATCAGGAACCGACCTTGTCGGTTGTATTATCAGACGTCCCCAAATATTATATCGAAAACGAAAAGTCTGAAAAGGGCGTAGGGGCTTGAATTATTAATTAATTGATATACAATAGTCAATATCGATAAAAAAATAGCTATTTGACACTGCGGGATATAATCCAATCAAGAAGATATGCAAAAGAATTATAAAATAAACGGAATGCACTGTGCGGGCTGCGCCATGCGGCTGGAATCGGCGGTGAAGAAAGAAACCGCATTTCAAAACGTTGTTGTCAGCATTTTGACCAATATGCTGTCCCTGGAGTTTGACGAAAACTCGCTCAATCCCAACGATGCGGATACGCTTATAAATAATATCGTCGAAAAGACGGGATTTGAGGTTGTTCTGGAAAAGCCAGAGGAACCGGCGGCGCCTGTTACGTTAGAAAAAGCGGCGTCTGAACCGGCTGCGGTTTCAGAGAAGTCTCCCCGCTGGATTCAAAAGCTGTCCGATGCGGGCTGGGGGCTTTGGATTTCTGTTGCGTTTCTCGTTGCGTTGATGTACATCGCGATGGGAGCGATGATCGGTTTGCCGACGCCGGCTTTTTTGCAGGATATGCGAATAGCGGGGATTGTCGAGCTGGTTTTGGCGATTCCGATTTTGGTGATTAACCGCGAGTTCTTTGTTCAGGGATTGGCGTCGCTGTGGCGCGGCAGCCCCAACATGGACGCTCTGGTTGCGCTGGGGTCGGGGGCGTCGATTCTGTATTCCGTTTTTGTACTGATAAGCCGGATTGCAAACCCCGCCGCTTCGGGTCATTATTATTTTGAGTCCGCAGCGATGATTTTGGTTGTCATTTCCATCGGTCGCACTTTGGAAGGGAAGGCGAAACAGCGCACGACGTCGGCGATTGAAGCCCTGCTCAAGCTGACGCCCCGTCAGGCGCACGTATTAATTAACGGTCAGATTGATGACGTTCCTGTCGAGAGCGTCAAGGTCGGCGCGGTGGTTGTCGTCAAGCCGGGAGAGTCGATTCCCGTTGACGGCGTTATTCTCCGCGGGGAATCGGATATAGACGCATCCGCTCTGACCGGCGAACCGCTGCCGGTGGAGCGT
>JAZUMX010000529.1:0-1669 GCA_045603865.1 Thermoguttaceae bacterium | reverse complement strand
GGCGCAGTTCGTTCTGTCGATGTTTGTCGCCATGGACGACCCCGGCTTGCTGGTTCTGCCAACGCACCGTCTGTTCCCCAACGCTCCGGAATTCGATCAGGCGGAACTTATGAACGCTTTGGGAGACTGCTTCACGCTGGAAGAAACGCTCGACGGAACGGATTCCTGCTTTACGATGTGGGAAGACCTGGAAACCGGCGGCGACCAGTCCAGAATCGCTCTGTATACAAAGAAGGACGACAAATGGTCGTTGGTCAAATTGACGGACGCTGGCAAGGCGAAAATCGCCGCTGTTACGCCCGATCACAACGAAGACTGGCAGGCGCTGGGCGTGAGCATTCTGCATAAGCTCATTTGCGAAACGCTGCTGAAAATGCCGCCGGCGGCGGAAGTCAAACCGACTTACGTTCACCTGGTTAGCGAAGTTGACGACGGGCTCAAGACGGGCAAGTACCCGATGGCGGCTCTGGTCATGCCGGCTACGGTCGAGAACATCAAAACGCTGTGCATCGCGGGAGAACGCATGCCGCAAAAGAGTACGTATTTTTATCCTAAACTGCTCTCCGGTCTGGTTTTCAAACCGGTAGAATAAGTAGCGAGAAACGAGTAGCGAGTAGCGAGAACGCAAGCGCCTCACAAAATCTTCTCGCAACTCGCAACTCGCAACTTAAGAAATTCAGTTGCCGGATACGTCATTAAATATCATTTGCCATTAAAGATTAATTCACGATTTTGTTATCCACACCAACCATAATCCTCCTGACGATTCAAGCTTTGTTTCTTCCCTACATGTTATGGCTTTTAGTCATGATAATTGTGGGGCATTGTAAAGACAAGCCTTTTCCAGAACCCTCTCGTCGTTTGAAGATAGGGGTGATTATTTGCGCTCGAAACGAAGAAGCTGTTATCGGAAATTTAATCGACAGCCTTAAAGCGCAAGATTACCCTTCGGACAGCTTTGAGATTTTTCTCATCGCTCATAACTGCACAGACAAAACGGCGGAAGTCGGAAAAGAACGCGGCGCCGTTGTCTGGGAAGCGATTCAAACGGACCATCCCTGCAAGGGGACGGCTTTGACGTTCGCAATCGACAAAATCAAAGAGGAATATCCGGATCAATTCGACGCGTACTGTATTTTTGACGCGGACAACCTCGTAGATCCGGGCTTCTTAACAGAGGTTAACGCCGGGCTGCAGTCTGGCGAAGCCCAGGCGATTTTGGGATTTCGGGACTCTATCAATCCAGACGACAACTGGGTTGCCAACATGTGCGCTACGCACTGGCTTGTCGTTACCCGCGCCTATAACATGCCGCGTCGACGGCTGGGATTGTCCTGTTTCGTGGAAGGAACCGGTTTTGCGTTCTTAAAAGAATGCGTCGAACCCGAAGGGTGGACAGCCCATTCCATTACAGAGGATTTCGAGTTTACCGCTAAAACGATTTTAAAGGGAAAGCGCATTACTCACACCCTTCGCGCCAAATTCTACGACGAACAGCCAACGGAATTCAACGCCTGGCTGGCTCAGCTGTATCGATGGATGTTTGGAGCGAAAAAGAACACTCATTTTGCCGGGAAAGCCTTGGCAAATCTGTTTCCGCATCCCGTTCAAAAATTGGACTTGTTCTGGAACGCAGCGGCTCCGCTGGTTGCGGGACTGGTTACGTTGG
>JAZUMX010000528.1:0-5107 GCA_045603865.1 Thermoguttaceae bacterium | reverse complement strand
TAGCCATGTCGTTCTGTGAGCCAAGGAGTTGTAGCTAAGTGTTGTCTTCCTAAGACCGCTTGGCCTCCGACTTCTTCCCTCTCGCATTCCGAAAAATTTTACGATTGCGTAATTACGAATTACGCATTCTTTTTCCGCCAGTACATCAAGCCCGCAGCGCCGAGAAGCAGCAGCGCCCAGGTTGACGGTTCAGGAACGCCAGAGCCGGGTTCGGGACCAGGACCGACGCCGGCGACCGTAAGATACAAGCCGTCGCTTTTGCCGGTTAAGCTGAACAAGTCCGTATAGTTGGACAGCCATAACGATTTATCGCCTGTCGCAAAACCCGCGTCAGGGATAAGCAGATATTCTTTGCCGTCTACTGCCCAGGTTTCAGCAGGGGAATCGTCGCTAAACGACAGCGAAATCATGCCATCGCCAGCGATAAAGGTATTGTTTTCTCCGAGAATGTTCAAAACATCGTGATTTTCGTCCGCGCCGGTATAATCTCCAAATTCAAACAGAGCCGTACCGTTGATGATAGAAACGTCGCCTGTTACGCTCAGCGTTCCAACGGAATTGCCGGGCGAGAAAATGCCATCGGTGATTTCGATACTGCCTTCAAAGTATCCTTTGAAATCCAGTTCACCGGCGTTGAGGAAAAAGGCTTCTGCCGAAATGGAACCAGGAGAGTCAATATTATTGATTTTCAAAACGCCAGAACCGGACTTGACAATCTTACCAGCGCCGGAAATCGAGTTATTGTTTGTAATTACAATCGGGGCTTCGAGGTCGTCCTCGTAAGCGAAATCCAATTTTGCGCCTTGAGCGATGGTTGTAGCGCCTGCTCCCAACGAACCGTCACCTGTCAGTTTGAGCGTACCGGCTTGAATTGTTGTTGTGCCGGTATAATAATTATTTCCGTTAATGGTCAGTGTCCCGCCATCTTCTGAGCCGTCGCTGACTTTAACCAAACCGACCTGATTGTACCATGCGCTGCCGGGGTTTGCCTCTCCTAAATTCCCGTTGACCGTTCCAGAACCGACGGTCAACGATCCGACTTTCGAGCCGGGATTGGACGAGCAAAGACGAATTGTCGAGCCGGTATCGGTTTTGAGTTCTTTTACCGTCAAAGCGGAAATATTAGTTGTAGAACCGCTTGTATTGACGAACAACCCAACGGTAGCGCCTCCACCCAAGTGAAGCGTTCCGTTACTCAGATTGACGGGTTTGGTAGAACTCTTAGCGCGAATCATAACATTGCCTGTAACATTGACTGTACCGGTAAATTCCTGCGGCGTTGTAGCGTTAATGCTGAATCCGATCCAATCCCCTGTTCCGGCAAGCGCCAGCGTTCCCGATCCAGACAGAGCCTTTGAGGCTGTGAAATACTTATAACCAGAGTTGCTGTTTACTATTTGGAGCGTGGTTCCGTCGTTAATGGTTGTTGTTCCGGTATACGTAAGATCGCCGGAAAGAGTAACAACGCCTGACCCTGATTTGGCAACATTGCCAGCTCCAGAAATATTATTGGCAATCGTCTGGTCTGAAGTATGAGCGAATTCCAACGTTCCATTATTGGTTTCAACATTGACTGCGCCTGTTCCCAGCGTACCAACGCCTGTCAGTTTGAGAACGCCGCCTTTAATTGTTGTTGTACCCCAGTAATAGTTTATACCAGACAGTTCCAGCGTTCCCCCATCTTCAAGAGTATTGTCGTAGGCTTTAATTAAATTTACTCTGTTCACAAATGTGTAAGAAGTCCCGGCTCTACCGATTATCCCGGCGTAATTCCCTTTGTAAACGGTTAAATCGCAGTAAGTGGTTTTATCCTCGGTGGTAAGAATTCTGCAATACGCGTTGCCCTTTAACGTTCCGATTGTCAATTTTGAACCTGTTTTTGGAAAAGCCAATTCCGTATACTTAGAGCTGCCAGCTCCATTTATTTCAACCGTGGCTTTAGACAGGTCGATGGTTACAGCGGCGCTTCCATTTCCAAGTTTAATACGTGTAGGGTTGTTGCCGTCATTAACTACGTTAATCGTTCCTGTAAAATTTGAAGCGCTGCCAATATTGAAAAATATGTCATGTTTTGAAAACTCCAGCGTCCCAGAGCCGAGAAGTTCGCTTGAAGTTGTGAAATTGTTTTTGAATACCAACGATCCACCGTTAATTGTGGTTGTTCCGGTAAATGTATTAGCGCCGTTCAGAGTCAGCTTACCATCGCCGGTTTTGGTAACGGTAGTAGGAGTTGTCTCTGACGTATCAGAAATAACCCCAGAATAGGTTGGAGCGCCTGAAATATTAAATTTCGTTAATATCTCCCAAAGATGGAATGTCGCTATCTGTATAAGTTTCCGCCTGCATGACAGATCCCGCAAACAGAACAGCCATCGCTAACAGAACGATTCTGACGCTCGTTAAAATACGGTGTGAAATACGAATAAACGGACTTGTCGTCTTAGCCATGTTTTTACTCCTTCTATTGGGTAAAACTGGGTTATAGGTATATAAACAATCTATGCAAAAGGAACGCCAATGACAAATTACGAATTACGCATTCTTTTTCCGCCAGTACATCAAGCCCGCTGCGCCGAGTAACAGCAACGCCCAAGTGGACGGTTCCGGAACGCCAGAGCCGGGTTCGGGCGTCGGAGAAGCGCCGGCGATCAGATACAAACCGTCGCTTCTGCCGTCCAGAGTAAACAGGTCTGTGTAGTTGGACAGCCAAGACGATTTATCTCCAACGGTAAATCCTTCGTTGGATACCAGCTTGTATTCGCCGCCGTCCGTCGCCCAGGCGTTAGGATCGCCGTCGAACGCCAGAGAAATCATGCCGTTTCCAGCCGTAAAGAGGTTGTCTGCTCCGAGAATTGTCAAAACGTCGTGATTCTCGTCCGTGCCGGTATAATCTCCAAATTCAAACAGAGCCGTTCCGTTGATAATCGAAACGTCGCCTGTTACGCTCAGCGTTCCAACGGAATTGCCGGGCGAGAAGACCGCGCCGTTGATGATTTCGATGTCGCCGTTAAAGTCTCCTCTGAAATCCAGTTCGCCTGCGTTGACGGTAAACAAATTGGCTGAGATGGTACTGGGAGCTTCGAGGTTGTCGAGTCTTAACGTTCCAGAACCGGACTTGACAATCGCGCCGGAGCCGGAAATCGGATTAGCGGCTGTGATAGTAACCTGTTTTTCGCCGTTGGCAACGTTGAATTCCAAAACGCCGGCTTCGCCGATGGTTGTCGCGCCTTGGCTTAACGTGGCGGCGTCTGCCAACTTGAGCGTTCCCTCTTGAATGTCGATTGACCCGGTATAGGAGTTCGTGCCAGAAATCGTCAGCGTTCCTCTGTCGTCTGAGCCGTCAGAGACTTTAACCAGATTGACCCAGTTGTACCATAGGTTATAATCGTTGGTTTCGCCTAAATTCCCGTTGACGGTTCCGGAACCAACGGTGAGCGTTCCAAATTTATTCGCTCCCGGGTTAGCAGAACAAAGACGAACCGTTGAACCGGGTTCTGTATTGAGTTCTTTAACTGTCAAAGCGGAAATTTCGCCGCCTTGTACATACAAACCAACAATAGCGTTTTCTTCGAGGTGCAGCGTACCATTGCCCAAGTTGAGATTTTTCTTATTGTCGGCAACTCGAATCATGATCTTGTTTTTAACGTTGACTGTACCGGTGAACTCTTGAGGCTCAACGGCGTCAGCGTTAATGCTGAATCCAATCCACTCGGAGCCTTGAAGTTCTAACGTACCGGAACCTTTAAGAGCCGATGATGTGGTGAAGTACTTGTATCCAGTACCGTTGTTTTCAAAGCGGATTTTACCAGCGTCGATTGTCGTTGCGCCAGTATAATAATCCTCCCCTTTAATGGTGAGCGTTCCGCCGTCTTCCGAGCCGTCTGAGACTTTAACCAGATTGACGTTGTTCCAAACGGAGTTGTTTTGTCCAAGCGTTCCGTTAATTTCGCCGCGTCCAACAGTAAGAGTACCATAGTGGGAGCCGGGATTATTGGAACAAATGCGAACTTCTGAGCCGGATTGCGTATTGAGTTCTTTAACCGTTAAGCTGGAAACTGCGTTATTAATGGAATGAAGACCGATTGTGCTGCCAGTTCCAACGTTTAACGTCGCGTTCGCCAGATTGAGATCTTTGACCGCGTTGTTTTCGGTTTTAATCATGATTTTAGAATTCTCGGCAACGCTGACAGTTCCTGTAAACTCCTGCGGCGTTGTTGTGTCAGCGGCGTTGATATCGAACACCGTCCAGTTAGAACCCGTGAAATTCAAATTCCCGGAACCCTTCAATGCGGTTGAACGTGCAAAATACTGGTAATTGTTATCCGACAGAGAGTTGGTAATCTCCAGCGTTCCGCCTTCGATTGTGGTTGTACCGTCGTACAGGATGTATTTATTGGAGAATGTGAGCGTTCCTCCGTCTGTTGAACCGTCATTTGCTTTAATGAAATTGATATGGTTTACATAAGGGTATGACGTATCGTTGCTTCGACCGATTTCTCCAGCGTAGTTTCCGTTGCTGACGGTTAAATTATTATATGTTGCTGTGGTTATGGACGAATCGAGGTTAAGAATTCTGCCGTACGTGTTGCCGTTTAACGTCCCGATTGTCAAGCTGGAATTTTTGTTGTTAAAAGCCAATTCCGCAAACTTGCCAGAGGGGTTTCCATCGAGTAATAACGTAGCTTTGGGCAGATTGACGTCCGTTGCGGAATAGGCTGTTTGCAAAGCGTTGTTGCTCCAGGAATACGTCGCAGCGGCGAGTTTAACTCGAACGTTGCCAGAAATGCTGGAATCGGCAATCTGAATTGTACCGGTAAAATCAGAGGGCGTATCGCTGGCAATGTTGAAATACCTGTTGTTGCCTGACAGCTTCAGCGTCCCGGAACCAACCAGATCGCTGGTGGATACGAAATCGCTGTTGGAAACTACCAGCGTTCCGCCGTCAATGGTTGTCTTGCCCTTGTAATAAACGGGACCGGACAGAGTGAGCGTTCCGCCGTTTTCTGTTCCATCGCTGGCTTTTATCAAATTGAAATAGTTTACAAAACGCGTAGACGAAAGATCCGAAGACATAAGTCGGAGGCCAAGCGGTCTTAGGAAGACAACA
>JAZUMX010000527.1:0-3482 GCA_045603865.1 Thermoguttaceae bacterium | reverse complement strand
TCAGAGCAACGCGCCCTTCGCAGGATTTGACGTTCGGGTTCGCCTTGACCCAGCGGGGTTGAACGGGGAAATGGATTGCAACTTTGTCGCCCGGCTTCCAGACGCGGTCGATTTTCACAAATCCCTTTACCGGCTCGACAGCAACCGGCTGACCGTTGATGGCAATGGTCGGCTGAAGCGTTTTACCGTCGACGTACTCGTAAAGGTCGCTGGCAAAAGGCGTCTTGTTCAGCCAGCCGGGAACGCGTAGATTGAGGCAGAATTTCGCCTCAGCGTTCGTCGGGTTCACAGCCAGTTCGACGTCCCCAGACCATGGGTAATTCCCCGTCATTTCCAGCTTGACGCTTTTCCCGCCGACAGTTGCCGTTGCCTTGTTGGCGATGTACAGTCCAACGTAGAGATTGCTTTCGTCTGTCGCGTAGACGTATCCGCCCAGCGAGGCGATAAAGCGCATTAAATTCTGCGGACAGCAGGCGCACCCGAACCATGCGGAACGGTTAATCCCGCCGCGGGAGGCGAGCTGATTCGGATAGAAAAACTTGTCCCCGGACAGGGAAACGCCGGAAATGAGCGAGTTGTAAATGGTCTGCTCCATGACGTCGTAATACCTGGCGTTCTGATCGAGCAGGAACATTCTCTGATGCCAGCCGCAGCCGCCAATCTGAGCGCACGTCTCGGAATAGCCGTTGAAGTTGGACAGAACGTAATTGTCAGCAAACGCTTCTCCGTGAGGTGTCCCGCCCAACCCGCCGGTGATGTAAATCTTTTTACTGACAACGTTGTTCCAGATTCGGGTAATCGCGTCTGAAATCGCCTTGTCTTTGGTCATTGCCGCCACGTCAGCCGCGCCCTCGTACAGATAGGTCGCGCGAACGGCGTGCCCGACCGCTTCGTTTTCTTCCGTCAGCGGCGTAGCGTCCTGAGCGTATTTCCCGTACATGGCTTGAGGGTTGTTTGCCAGAGAACGTCTCAAATCCTTGCGTCCGCGCATTTCGACAAAGAATTTCGCCTGATTGAGATACTTTACGTCGCCCGTAGCGCGATACAGCTTTACCAGCCCCATCTCGATAACCTCGTGTCCGGGAACGTCGACCACCTGTCCTTCGTTCGGTCCGAAGGTCTTGCAAACCAGGTCGGCGTTCTTTCGGGCGATTTCCAGAAAGTTCGTTTGTCCGGTTGCCCAGTAATGCGCCGCGGCGGCTTCGTACATGTGCCCGGCGTTGTACAATTCGTGCGACCATTGCAGTTCATGCCAGCGTTTTCCTTCGGACGTGGGATTCGTCTTGGAGAAATCCCGCTTTTGAGAAATGAGCGTGTACAGATAGCCGTCGGGTTCCTGAGCCGCGCCGACGATGCAGATCAATCTGTCCAGATAGCGGCTCATTTCCGGGTCGGGATGAGTCGCCAGCGAGAACGACGCCGCTTCGATTCCCTTGTAAATATCGGTGTCGTTGAACTGGGGCGTAACGTACTTTGTTCCTAGCGGAGCCGTGTTCGCGCCCAGCCAGAAATTGCTCACCCGCCCGGTTTTCTCGCACTGATCGAAGGCGTACGAGATGGATTTCGTCCGGTTGATTTCCTGCCGCGGCGCCCAGAACGAGTCCGTCAGCATGACGTCGCGAAACGAAACTGGCTCAACCGCGTAGCCGGACTCGATTTTCGGCGAGGACGGCTCTTGCGCCCATAGATTAACTGATAAAACTGTTACAGCAGCAAACAGGAAGAACGTAAACGCTCGATTCATTGACTTCTCCTTTTTGGGGGTTGATTCTATATCAGTATTGACAACGGGAGGACGTCCCTTCAATACTGTCAAATATAAACCAACGTCGAAAAGAAGTCAATGTACTATTGCGTAAAATTTTTTATCTTTTTACGCAGAAAAACCAGACGTTCAGCAAGAGTAAGATAATACCGGCGCAGCCGGGAGTTTGAGCGTTCCCGGCTGCAATCGCCGTTTTGTTACAGATAGACGTTATTTCAGTTCTTTAGCGATAGATTCGATCAGGTTCTTGGCTTCGATGATTTCTTTCTTCTGGCGTTCCGGCTGATCGGGGATTTCGCGTTCGATGGTAATCGGACCGGTATATCCGACTTCTTTCAACGTTTCGATAAACTTGCGAGCGTTGACCTGTCCCTGTCCGAAGGGAACTTCCTGACCCCATTCTTTACCGGGATTCTTCGCCCACAGAGCGTCTTTGGCGTGGACAGATCGGACGTACTTGCCAATCTTCTTGAGGGCTTCAATCGGCTCGCCGGATCCGTAGAGAATCATGTTGGCGGGGTCGAAGTTGACGAACAGGTTCGGACGGTTGACGTCTTCCAGGAACGCCAGCAAGCCGTCGGCGGTTTCCTGTCCGGTTTCCAGATGAAGACGCTGTCCCTGAGTGGCGAGGTAATCGCACAGTTCCTGAGCGACTTTGACGAGGTCTTCGTGCGCCTTGGGGTCTTCCGATTTCAACGGAATGAATCCAATGTGAATGCCGACGACGTCACAGCCAATCGCCTTGGCGAAGTTGGCGATTTCTTTGACTTCTTCAAATCGAGCGGCGCGCGTCTCCGGGGGGACCAGACCGATGGTCTTTTTGGTCGTCGGGATGTCCGCGTAGGATTCGCCGTCAAAACCGCAGAAGACAACCAACGGGGTCAAGCCGAGTTCCTTCAGACGGGCTTTGAACGCAGCCGCCTTTTCAGGCGTGCGCGCCTCTTTGGACGGCGTATGCATCTGAATGTACTTCAGACCAATTTCCTTGGCGAAGTCAATCTGAACGCCCAGCCCGGCGTCGACGCTGACGAACGCGGCAATCGGGAATTGCTCTTCCTTGCAGCAGTCGTCCGCAAAGCACGTTCCGCTCAAAACCAGAGCGGCTAACGATAACAAACAAGTCAATGTACGCATGTTAAGCTCCTGTTGTTGGAATGGATAATTTGATGTAAATCGCGCCGAGCGGAAAGAACGGCTCCCGCTCAAACGCTTTCTTATAACCGATATTCTGTAACCTATTATAATTACAGACCCTAAAAAATTCAAGGGGGATTTTTGAATTCTTACAACTTTTTCTATCCTGCTTATTTTCTCTAATCGTTATATCTATGATTTGCTCTCGTTTTTTCAGGCTAATATCCCTGCGAGGGCTGGACAAAAAAGATAATGATTATATAATAATAAAATCGTTTCTACACGCAGGGACGACCGCTTTAACAAATGGAATCGTTAAGGCTTTGAACCACACTTTATTCAGCGGGCTGGACGCTCGCGCTATATCCCTATGTCAAACCGTCTCAGACTTGTACTTGCTCTTCATAACCATCAACCTATTGGCAACTTCGACGGCTCTATAGAGCAGGCGTATCAGGACAGCTACTTGCCGTTTCTGGATCTGTTTAAAAAATACGATTCTCTGAAAATCGCGCTCCATACCAGCGGATCGCTCATGGATTGGCTGGAAGAACATCATCCGGAATACGTCGACGATCTGGCG
>JAZUMX010000526.1:0-1538 GCA_045603865.1 Thermoguttaceae bacterium | reverse complement strand
AGCCGGAAACCTCCTCCGGATGTAGCCCGGCTTCGGGCTACTCTGCCAGAGCTACGAAAAACCATTTTCGTAGTCGAAAATTTTCGTATTCTTCTCTCTACGTTGTCTCCCCCTTTCGGCGTTTTTTTCCTTGACGGCTTTCGCCGTCAAGTTGTAGCCCGAAGCCGGGCTACATCCAAGGGAGGGCGTCTCCTTCGCAAGAAATCATTCCCCCCTTCCAGCTTTCGCGCTTCTTAGAAGTTTCTCGGAATCTCGTAGCCCTTGGTTTCCTGACGGGAGAAGAAGGTCGCCGCCTGGTCGTCGCCGACGATTGTTTCGGTCTTCGGATCCCATTTGACTTCTCGGTTAAGACGAGCCGCGATGCCGCACATGTGACACGCGTTCATCGCCTGGACGTGAGAAACGACGTCCGAAATGCACGTGCCGCCTTCGCGGACGCAGCGGATGAAGTTCTCTTTGTGTCCTTCAAACGGTTTGCCGTGGAACAGTTCTCGATAATCGTCTTCCGTAAACGCATTGGGCGGAAGCTCTTCGACCGGCTTGCCCTTGCAGCGGCCGCGGCTGACGTGGAAGCGTCCCTTGGTTCCTTCAAACAGAATGCCGTTTCCGTCGGGCGAGTGGCTCACGACGTGCATTTCAATGCCGTTGTCGAACATGCACTTGATGTCGAACCGGTCGCTGGTGTTGTAACGGTTGTCAACAGTCGGATAGCCGTCTTTGAATTCCACCGGATGATGGGCGTTCGTGCCGTCAAAGGAGACGGGACCTGTGCCCGGCGTCTGCAGATTCAGCGCCCACAAAGCGCAGTCGATGTGGTGAGCGCCCCAGTCGGTGAACTTGCCGGCGGAGTATTCGTACCACCAGCGGAACTCGTAATGGCAGCGGGTCTGTCCCATGTTGCCGTCGCGGTTGTTGTTCATGCCGGTTGACAGGAACTCGTAACGAGGCGCCGGACCTTGCCACATTTCCCAATCCAGAGAAGCGGGGACTTGAGCCTTCGGAATCTCACCGGACGTGGGAGAGCCGCCGATGTCGCAGACGATCTTCTTGACGTCGCCGATGTATCCTTTGCGAACCATCAACGTCGCCTTGACAAACTGATCGCGCTGGCAGCGCTGCCACGTGCCGATCTGGAACGCTTTGCCGTACTTTTCGCAGGCGCGGCGAATGATCTGGTTTTCTTCCAGCGTCAAGGTCAGAGGCTTCTGGCAGAAGACGTGTTTGCCAGCCATGAGAGCTTCAACGGCAATCTTAACGTGCCAATGATCCGGCGTTACGATAGAAACAACGTCGATGTCGTCCCGTTCGAGAATCTTGCGATAATCTTTGTAGGTGTCCGGTTTAATAACCTGTCCGTTGACTCGCTTTCCAATGCCAGAGTTGACGGTTCGGGCGAGACCGTATTTTTCGTCAACGTCGCAAAGGGCGACAATATCGACCAGACCGTTGAATCCGTGGGCGTCGCCCCGACCCATGCTGCCGACGCCGATGCAGCCCATGCGAAGGCGGTCGCTGGGCGCCTGCGCCCAAACCGGTTT
>JAZUMX010000525.1:0-6665 GCA_045603865.1 Thermoguttaceae bacterium | reverse complement strand
CAGCCCATCGAGGACTTGCGGGCGTCCATGGTCAGCGTCGCCGGCTGGTTGGGGTTGTCACGGTAATCGACGAAGTTGATTCGACCGTGAATGTACGTGTCCAGCTGACCTTTCCAAAGCTGATGAGCCATGACGGAATGAGGACGTCCGCGCCACGGAATCGACGGCCTGTCGACCACGACGGGCACGGTTATGAGCGCTGCGCCGGACTTGTCCTTTGCAATCAGATTGAACAGAGCCTCGCAGCCGTAAATCAAGCCGCTGTCGTCCGCGCCGGAAATGGCAACCACGTTGATCGCGCCGTCTTTTTTAAACTGAATGGAAAATCCGTTGAACTTGCTTTTGCCGTCGACCGTAACCGCAGACGGGTTGACGGACAAAACAAACTTCTGCGTTACAGACTCGGACAAAGCCGCGTCGGATTCCGCTATCGGGATTTCGATCTTGAACCGGTTTCGAATCAGCGACTGCAACCGCTGGGCAGCGTACCGATTGGGAGTCGTCGGAGAAGCCGGCAAAACAATCGCCGCCGTCTGGTCCGTTCCCAGAGGAATCTTCTCTCCCGTCGCGTAATACGAACGAGGAATCGGGTATATCGGGCAGGAATCGCCGCTTTGCGCTATCGCGTCAAGCGAAACAATCCCCGCAAGGAGAAGGGCAAATAGCCATCTAAACAAACTCTTGGTTATCATGAACGTCCTTTCTGAATAAATTATATTGAATTTGAGTTTATCGAGAACGATACGCTCCCGAGCAATACTGGTTATTATACAATAATTAAAATCGAAATGGAACCGGGGGAGGAATGCAGAATTTAATAGAAGGCGGTAATGAAGATTCCTGTTAAAAACTCACGCGAAGTCCGCAAAGTTTTAAAAACTTTGCGTTCTTTGCGGCTTAAAATCTTGGGCGGACATTGTCCGCCTTGAAAAATCTTTAAAGGAGAAAATATACTGTTCGTTCCGGACGCGTCTGTCCAAGAGAGGCGGTTACTGCTTAATCCATCTCTGAGTTATTGTCAGAACTTCTTCTGCCCGGGCGAGAGAAAACAGACCTTTTTCGCGAACGCCAGACTGCATATCGATGTAAATTGGATGTCCGTTCGTAATGCGGGCAATAGCTGACAGACTCTCTTCGAGCGTTTCCGGTTTCAGACCGCCGGCGTAGCCGCAGTATTTGCCTTCCGGAGGAAGCCATTCGCGCACTACTCCCTGACCGTTGGAACGGTCGTGAAGAAAAACCGTATCAAAATCTTTGTCGCAAAGCATCTTGTAAATCGCTTTGTTTTCTTCTTTCCCGTTGTACTGGATAATAATCTGCGGCGAGCAGGGAAGTTTCCAAAGTTTTTCCGGCAAGGAGTCCCAATAGTCAGTGAGATGTTCAAAAATCGCGTTGAGCTGCATTCGCTGGAAATGAGGAAGAAACTCCAATATCGGTTTAAAATCAGGATAAAATTGTTCCTCGCGAATCAGTCCTTTAACTGACAATTCACACAGATGAACTGAAAGCTTCAACGGACTGCCCGTTTCAGACTCAAACCGTTTCGACTCTTCAACCAGGTCGCGAATCCATTCCATTGAGGGATACCCCGCCAGCGGCTTTGTCTTGCCGCTATGCAGCACAGACCACTCGACAAACGGGTATTTACGACTCAACTCTGATAACTGTTCAGGGCGAACCGCTTCATCAACTCCAACAACTGAAACGCGATCAAGATTCAACGTGAATTCGGATTCTTCCATTCTCACAATTCCTTTTATTCCACAACAACTTCTTTTGTCTGTTCCGTTCCAGACGCGTCTGTCCAGGTCAAACGGTACATGCCTCGGAAGCCGCGAAACGTTACAGTTCCCTTGTCGTCCGCTGTGACGGTCAGGTTCGTTTTCCAGTCGTGATTGATAAGCTGGTCAAGAGCGTAATAGACGGGTTTCTTCTCGCCGTTGGCGTCAAGGACGCCGGAGGTTGTCGGTTCGCCCGGCGCGCCGCCGCCGTCGATGGAATTCCACCAGGTAATTCCCGCAACGTTGGGATACGAAAACCAGAGTCGATACAGGTTGTACGCTACAACCGCCTGAATGTCCCGACCGTTAGTGTCGTCGGTCGGAGCGGGAATGGTTACTTCGCTAATGTGGATCGGTCGTTCCGCTTCCGCCATGCAGTCCAGAACGCTGTACATAAACGCCGGCGTATGGGAATCGGCGCCGTTGGCAATCGAGGCGACGGCTTTGGGATTAAAGAAATGTTTCTGAACGCCCATCAAGTCGACTTTCGCGCCGCGGTCAACCAGATCCCGGACGATTTCGACATACCGGCGTTTCGGCCCCCAGCTCATGTCACATTCGTTGGAGGACAGCCGGACGCTGGCGGGCAGGTACTTTTCCGCCCATTTGAAGCATTTATACGTGTAGTCGTCCGGCATGATTCCGCGGTTTGCCTGGTCGAAACATTCGTTGACAACGTCCCATTCCTGAACCCGGTCGCCGTACCGCTGACACAACAGTTTGATGTGTTCCTCAAAGAGCTTTTCCAGCTTCTTGCGATCTTCCGGCGCCCAGTCTGGATGTCCCCAGCGGCGCATGCCGTAAATCATCGCGTGCCCGTGAACGTAAAGCCCTTTAGAGTTGAGGAAATCGACGCAGCGGTCAGTCGGCGGGCGTCGCCAATGGCGTTCCTGTTTCGGGTCTTTGGAGTTCGCCCAGTATTCCGGCGTATCGTACTGGTTGCCTTCAAACCGGACTTTGCCCTGTTCGAATTCCAGCGTCTTCCAGTAGAACGCGACTGTCCCGCTGTTCCACAAATCGCCAAAGAGGCTCTTATAGGCGTTGTTCAACTCGGGCGTGCGAAGCTGTCCGAAGACGAACATGTTGCTGCCGAACCGGAACTTGTGCGTTATCTGCTCAACTTTGACCTCGGCGCCCGCCGCTGACGCCGGCAGTTCGACAACCGCGTCCGCCTTGCGGTTCTTTTCGATATCCGCATCGATTTTCGCCTGAACGTCCGCGTTCCAGAACTCGAAATACTTGGGCGACATTACTGCCGCGTTCGGTTTATAAGAATCAGACGGCTCCTGCTGAGCGAACGAACTGGCGCTCAAAGAGCAAACCAGCCCAACGACTGCAATGGTCAAAATGCGTTTAAAGGTTTTCAAAATAAGCGCTCCTTTCATATCAATGGTATTGGACGGCTCGCCGCCCGCTAGCTAATTGCAAATTGCTAGTTCTCCCTAACAATTCTCACGTCTGTAATGTCGCCCGTCATGACCCCGCGTTTGGCGGCGAATTTAACGGTAATGGAATCGGCGTCTTTGTACAGTTCTTCCGGAATCGAGACGGTTTTCGTAAAGAACGTTGTCGAAATGGCGGTCGCGGTTTCCGGCGTTCTGTCCATAGACCAGACCTTTTGATCGTTGACGTAAACGTCGGCGCCTGCCCGATCCTGGTCTGTTACGCGAATGGTAAAGTTGACAGCAATCTTCTCGCCGCCTTGCGGTTTCTGGAACGTATACGAGAACCAGCCGTCGTTAACGGCTCGACGCCAAAAGCGCTGGTCGTCTAATGGGGAGAGTATATTGTTCCCGCCCTGTTTGAATTGTCGAACGCTTTCTGACCTCGGCAGCCCAATTAAAACAGACTGCAGCGTCTGGCTTGTCAGGTTCGGGTCAACTTCCCATTCATTGAACTGAACCTTGTTTTTGTATTCTTCCAGATCTTTGGCGTGGTTGAAGTAGATCGCGTATCGGCTGAACTGGATTCGGTTAAACGGAATCAGCCGAGCGGTCTTGCCGTTCAAGCCGGTATAGGTAAAGGCGAGTTCATCTCCTGGCTCTCGCTTAAACTTCTGAATAATCTCGTCCGGCGTTCCAAACAGAGTCGGCGCATCGGAAATGGGCGCCATAACCGTTCCAACCGTCCTTCGCGCCTGACGGAAATCTGTTACATTGAGATTGGTATTGGGAACTTTCGACGCCAAGACGATAGCCCCGTATTTTACGGAATAGAACCTCTGAGTATCGACCAGCGGGGCGACTTCAAATTTTGGCTCAAACGAAGCCTTGACAACGTCGCCGGACGTCCATGTTCTCTTCAGCGTTATATACGAATCCGCGACCGGCTCGTCTGTTACAACGCCGTTGACTTCAACTTTCATCGACCCGGATTCAATCCAGCGGGGAACGCGAATTTTCATCGAGAACTCTTTCGGCTCTTTGGTCTGGACGGTCAGCGTTGTAACGTTTTCGTCCGGGTATCGGGTGGACTGCGTCATCGAAACGCCCTGCTCATTCCAGTTGAGCGTGGACGGAATAAACATGTTGACGTACAACTCAGCGCCGTTATACGCATAAATCATCTTGCCGAACTTGGCGGGGGCTTCAAACCCGGTGCCGGTGCAGCACCAGAAGGAATCGTACTTTGAAGAGTACATCTTATAATGCGCCGGACGCATGGACGTGTAGTAAACGCACATGCCCTGTTCGGTTTCGTAGTTGGCTAAAACGTGATTGAACAGAACGTTTTCGTAGTAGTCGACGCGTTCCATTTTCGGCGCGCTCTGATACAGGCTTTCCGTCAGGCGCATCATATTGACCGAGTTGCAAGATTCCGGGCCGCCGTAGTTTAGCGCCTTGTTTTTGAATTCGCTTTGCGGGAAGAAATGCTCGCCGCAGCTGTTGCTGCCGTTGACCCACGTGTGTTTGGCGACGACAATATCCCAGAAATTGTTTGCCGCCGCGGCAAGCTCAGGATTCCCGTTGTATTTGCTCACCGCGTTGAATCCCGTAAACTTGGGAATCTGCGTGTTGGCGTGCCAGCCGATGAGCATGTCTTCCCCTTTGGACATGGGAACCCACATCTTTTCGTCGTTGAGCTTTTCCGCCCAGCGGAGATATTTTTCGTCCCCGGTCAGCTCGTAAACGTTGACATACGATTCGTTAATCGAGCCGTGTTCGCAGTAGAGCAGCTTCTGAATGTCGTCGTGACTCAGAACGTCGAGAATATCCGTACCGAACCAGTCCGCCATTTTGACCAGAATCGGCTTCGCCTGTTCCAGACCGCACATTGTATAGACGTCGTACAGCCCCAGCATGATCTTGTTCATGACGTAAACTGGTTCCCAGGTGGTTTGCTGCTTCCCGTCAACTGTAACAATAATCGCCCACGTGCTGGTTGTGAATTTTCTCTCGTGAACCTGCTTGAACAGTTCTTTCCCCCTGAGCGTTGGCAGCAGATAGCCGTTCCCGTTGGCGTCCTGACAGGTTTTCAGCTCGTCCAGAACGTAGGTCAGACGTTCGAGAATGCGCGCGTCCCCAGTCGTCTGATACATCATAGACATGGACGACATATAGAATCCGAGAATATGTCCCGCCAGCGGCCAGCCCAGATGAGCTTCTTCCGATTCCCAGTACGGATACGGCTCCTGCTTTTGCATCAAACCCGCTTCGCGGCGAAACCACGACAAGAGCCGATCCGGCTCCAGCGTAAGCAGATATTTGTGATCCAGCTCCTGCACTTGCAGAAACCGCCCGTTGGTAATCCGGACGTCTTCCAAAGAAAACAGATGGATTTTATCCTCTCGAACCGGCGTCGCGCCCGACAAGGTCGGTTCCTGCTTGGATGTGGGTATCTTCGAATCTCGCTTGTTCGGAGACAAAACCTCGTCCTTCTGCCCGTGCGGCGTCGCACTGTTTTGAGCGAAAAGCGCCGACTGACACGCCGTCAAAAACAGAATCAGCGTCAATGCAACTGATAAATATTTGTTCATGCTATTTGCTCCTTTACAGGGGTTGCAGTATAAGTTAAATCAGACAGAAAACGCAATCACGGGGCGTCCGTTCTCACCACGTATCCGTACGGCGGGAGTTCGTAGTTGAGGTCGGTAAACGTTCCGTTTTGAATCGGCGCGAATTTCGGCGAGACTTTGGAATTGACCCAGACTTTAACCGGGTTCTTTGTCGTATTGACCACAACCAGAGCGTTTTTGTCGCCCAGCTCGCGTCTAAAGGCGAGGACGGAGTCCATCTTGTCGTTTTCCAGCCAGACGATTTTTCCCGCAGTAAAGACGTCGTTTGAGCGCCGCAGCTGCGCCAGCTGACGAATCAGAGCGGTTCGCGCCTGACCTTGCGGCGTCTGAGCCAAAGACCAGTCCACGCAAACCGTCGGAGTACTCAGATTGGCTTTCTTCGCCTGAGCGGTGTTGCCAAACAGACACTGCGGACTGACGTCGGCAACCTCCTGACCGCCGTAAAGCATCGGGACGCCGTCCTGAGTAAACAGGAGCGTCAAAACCGCGTTGACGCCCTCGAAAGTGTACTGCTTTTCAGGGCGATTTAACCGCTTGTCGCTGGCGATGTCGTGGTTGTCGATGTAACGCAGGAACCGGGCGCCCTGCACGTTTTGCGACGCTATCGACAGACACCGGCTTCTGTAGGCGGACGCCGGCTTGCGTCCGCAAAAGATGTCGTTGAGCGTTCCGATAAACGCGAAACTGTAGTTGACGTCAAACGCTTCAACCAGAGATTGCGGTTTCGTTCCCTCGTTAATAAACCCGACTTCCGGGTTAATCTTTTCGCACCGCTTGCGGGCTTCCTCCCAGAATGCGACTGGAATGCGGTCGCCGACGTCCATGCGGAACCCGTCCGCCTTGTAGTCGCGAACCCACTGTTCCATGTT
>JAZUMX010000524.1:0-4098 GCA_045603865.1 Thermoguttaceae bacterium | reverse complement strand
CTCTGATTTTCCCGGCAAAAGAGGAAGAATCATTAGCAGTTGTTCCAACGCCAATTTTAAACGTCATCGTGTCCGAACCCGATGTGAACAGTTCATTATCATAATTAGAGTTTAATTTCCCAATAGATAACGTCCCTGCTGACAATAACTTAAAATAACCGCCATTATTAAGAGTTAAATCAATTGTACCAACAGCGCCAGGCGATACGCACACAAATCCGCTCGCGACAGTTAAAGGACCGCTGTATGCGCCTGTACCGTTGAATTGTACGTAACCGGTGGTTGTCAAAGCGCCGGAACCGGATATAGAATTAAATGTAGAATATGAACCGCCAGCAACCGTAACAGCGCCGCCGTTAGATCCGATTGTTAAATCGTAGTTGAACGTCTTGCCGCTTCCAGCGGGCGAGGCGTCGAGCGTTCCGCCGTTGATAGTAACGGGACCGGTTCCCAAACCGCTTACGTTTGAAATTGCCAGCGTTCCAGCTGAAATCGTCGTTCCGCCAGAATACGTGTTAGCGCCGGAAAGCGTCTGCTTTTTATCGCCCGTCTTCTCCAATCCGCCAGAACCGGAAATCACTCCTGAAAAAACGGTATCGGCAGAATTGTTGAGCGTCAAAAGAGAACCGCCATTATCAATTGTACCAGAACCTTCAAGATTATTAATCGTCTGAGCGGCGCCCATTGTAATCGCCCCGTTGTTCACGACAGAACTTGAAGCGGAAATTGCATTCTCCGCCGACAATTTAAGCGTTCCCGCTGAAACGGTTGTTGCGCCGGTATAGGGATTGGCGGAAGTAAGAGCCATCGTACCGGCTCCCTTTTTGACGATGCCATGGCCATTCCAAAGTCTGGCGGAAACGTCGAGATCAACGCCGCTTGCGTCAGTTCCCTTGGCAACGTCAAAAATGAGGTCGACATTATGTGTATTAAAACCGTTAGTTCCGGTTATGTAGTTCGTCGCCCCGCCGTTGGTAGTAAATGTGATTTGGGAATTACTGATAAGATTTATATAACTACTGCCCTTATCTCCCGTATTAAGCATCCCGCCGCCATTTTGATCAAAATTAACATTCAGGGTATTATTAAAATAGATGCCGGCGTAAGAGTCTGTAGTGCGGTCAAACGCCAGCGTTCCGCCATTATTTATATAAATGTTCTTTCCAGGATAATTGGTAGTCGGATTGGTAAGCGTCAATTTCGCGCCATCCACAATCAGGCTGCCGTTGGTATTGATCTGCATTTTCTCTAAGGGCATGGATAATTCACCGCTGCCCGTAACTTTGAGCGAACCCGCGCCGTTGATCACGCCGCCGCCCCATGTCCAGGTGGAATTGGACGCAGTCCCGATTTCAACCGTTGCGCCGGACGCGACTGTTGCGGTTCCCGTTCCCATGGTTGACGAGTTCGTCAGCTTGAGCGTACCGGCGGTAATTGTCGTAGCGCCGGTATAGGTATTTGCGCCGGACAGCGTTTGCGTTCCCGTTCCGATCTTTTCCAGTTGCATTGCGCCTTGAAGTTTTCCAGAATACGCTGATGTATCATTGTTGGCGCCGACAATCAGTTTACTGCCGCTGGTTCCAGTAACGACGCTTAAACTGTCAGTACTTACCAGACCGTTGACGGTTTCTGTATGTCCGTTAAGATTCAAGGTGGATGTCAATCGGGAAGATGCGTCGCTCCAGCTGTTAAGAACAAGATTGCCTGTTGAAGTTGCCCCAGCGTTAATAACGTCCGGAATCTGTTCGTCGGCGTCAAGAATTACGGTACCTGCATAAGTTGTTACATTGCTGTTGTTATAAACGCCAGACGAGCCTATTTGAGTGTTTCCCTGATAGTTATTGGGGGTTGTCGAAGTATTATTGAGATGGATTGGGGACAGATATCCGGGCGCGACAATCAATGCCCCAGCGCCAGTAAGCTGTCCATTGAAATACAAAGTTCCCATTGTACTTTGCCAAACATTAGAAGCAATGGTTGTATTTCCTGATAGATTAACGTTACCATTAAAATAAGAAACGTCAGAACTGCCCATTTGCATACGGATTTTTCCGGTTTTTTCATTACCGTAACCATTACCGCTAATATTGACGTTGCAATTGAGCGTTGCTGAGGAATTTAACCAAATTTGCGCGCTGTAATTGGTTACATCAATCGTGTCTGCCGACGTCAAATCGCAATACGTTACTCCTTCAGGAAGCCCGGTAGTTATATTCTCTGAATTTATATTTGATTCAGTTGGCTTAACCCGCGTTTCGAGCGTATAAGTATCCGCAAACGCAACGGAGGAAATGAGAACCGCGGCAAAAGCCAGAAGGGCAAGTTGAATAGACGTTCTTTGTGAACTGGTCATGATTTTAATCTGTATAAAAAATGGAAAATGAGTGTTGTGAACGATTTAATAGCAGATACATTTTTGACGATTTACTCTCAAAATACGTTCCGGTATACTATATATTATACATTGCATTTTGAAATATTCAAGCAAAAGGCAGAGAATTTTAGATAAATTTGAGAAAAATTTGAGAAGATGGGGGAGATTTGGGGAATATAGAGTGCGATGCCTCGCCAACTTGAAAAAACTTAGGTTGCCAGCAAGCTGGCTCCCTTTTAGGGAAGTTTTTTCAAGTTGAAATAATATGAGGGGAAAACCTTTTTTGAAAAAAAGGTTCTTCCCCTCAAACTCCCCTTTCCTAAAAACTTTAAGTAGGGAAGGTAATTAATCAATCGGCGAAAATCCGTATTATCCCGGGGGCTTACGCACCCCGGCTCGCCAAAATCCGTGTGCGGACTGACCTGCACAAACGCCAGGTCTGAGAACGGTGCCCAAGAAAGAGAACATAACGATGATTAATATACGTAAACTGGAGGCGGAGTTGTGGGAATCCGCTGATCTCCTAAGATCCAATTCCAAGCTGACCTCAAATCAGTACTGTATGCCGACGCTGGGGCTTATCTTCCTGCGTTACGCCTACAGCCGCTTTAAGAAGGTGGAAGCTGAGATACTCAAAAACCGTCCCTCTCGCCGCGGACGAACGCTTCCTGTGGAAGCCTGCGACTTCTCCGCAAAGAGCGCTCTGTTCCTGCCGAAAGAGGCGCAGTACGAATATCTCGTCAACCTGCCGGAGAACGTTGCTTCCGCCGGGCTGGTCAACAAAGACGGGCATCCGATAAACAGCCTCTCAGAAGCGGTCAACAACGCCATGCTGCTCATCGAGGCGCAGAGCGAACAGCTCACAGGCGTTTTGCCGAAAAGCTATACGGATTTTTCCGACGAGCTTCTGGCAGAGTTGCTCCGTATTTTCAATAACAGCGCCCTTGACGACATCGGCGGCGATATTATCGGTCGAATTTACGAATACTTCCTCAATAAGTTCGCCAAGAACATCGCGTCCGACGACGGGGTGTTCTTCACGCCGAAATCCCTGGTCAAGATGATTGTCAACATTCTGGAGCCGAAACAGGGGGTTCTTCTCGACTGCGCGTGCGGCAGCGGCGGAATGTTCGTCCAGAGCGGCGATTTCGTCAACGCCGCCGGCATGAACGCCAACAGCGCCATGACATTCTACGGGCAGGAAAAGGTCGAATACAACGCCCAGCTCTGCCTGATGAACATGGCGGTTCACGGGCTGACAGGCGTTATCAAATCCGGCGACGAGGCGAACACGTTCTACCATGACGCCCATAATCTCACCGGCTGCTGCGATTACATCATGGCGAATCCGCCCTTCAACGTCGATAAAGTCAAAGCCGAATCCTGCCAGAGCGCCGGGCGGCTTCCGTTCGGTTTGCCTTCCGTGAACAAAAACAAGGAGGTCGGGAACGCCAACTACCTGTGGATTTCCTATTTCTATTCCTATTTGAACGAGCGCGGCAGAGCCGGGTTCGTTATGGCGTCCTCCGCTACGGACAGTCAGGGCAAAGACAAGGACATCCGGGAATCGCTTATCCGCACCGGCTGCGTTGACGTGATGATCTCCGTCGGCAACAACTTCTTCTATACGAAGTCGCTGCCGTGCTCGTTGTGGTTCTTTGACAGGGCAAAGAGCAAATCCGTCCGCGACAAGGTTCTCTTTATCGACGCCCGGAATTACTATA
>JAZUMX010000523.1:0-3733 GCA_045603865.1 Thermoguttaceae bacterium | reverse complement strand
TGGCTCTCCTTTGACGATATTGGGCAAGGAACCGACCCGAAAAGCGCGGTCAAGAATTTTCTCGAACTGGGGAAAAAGCACGGCATAACCGGTCGTTCGCTGGCGTACACGCCTCCCGTGGGCGATTACCAAAAAATGGATACAAAGTTCAACTGGGAAATGAGCAAAGAGCCGGGATTCAACGAGATTCAATGGTACTTCACCCGCGTTCCGAGTCAGGGCGATTTCGAAATGTCTAAAAAAATGGGCTTGAAACTCCTTCCCGCCTGGTGGCACAATTTGGTCTATCTTCGCGGCGGGTTCGCCAACAACGGAAATATTGCTGTTACACTCAGAAAAGGCGCGGTTGATTTGCCTCGCCAAAAGGCGGATGACCCGACTGCGCCGTACACCTGGGAAACGTACCCGGACGTGGTTCCGCTTCCGGCGTATATTGAACTGCAGCCTCTTGCCGCCGGCTGGGGCGCGCCGAGTTACGAGTATTTGAGATCCGCTCCGCAGTACGTTGACAACGTGATGTTGTTCTGCATCGGCGGCGGATGGCCGGAAGAGTATCTTGTCGGCATGTTTGGAATCTGGGCGTGGGCGCCGGAAACGCACGATTGGGACAGGATGAGAACGAGCGTCTATTCTTATGTCTACGGTCCGGAAATGGCTCAAACGGCGCGCGAGTTTGACGACGCGATGGTTGAACTCAAATCGCTCTATAAAATGCCGGTTCGCCATTGTTTTGACAATAAAGGCTGGCCCTGTCAGCTTAAAAACCCGGCTGACAAAGACAAGGCTCTGGCGATTATCGCCAAGCTGGAATCGCTTTCCAAAGAACTGACTCAGAACGCGCCAAACGGCTCTGCTATTGACCCGCAGCGGCTGGAATACATCTACCTGGAACCGATGCGCGCCGTCGTCCGTTACGCTCGAACGATGACGGAACTGGAATATCCGGACGCCCTGTTCGCGGAAGTCAAAGCCGACGCTGCGAAACTCAAAAAGGGCGAGCTGGACGATTCCAAACGAGCGGAACTGCAAAGCAAATTCGACCGCCTTGACGCGATTGTTACAAACGTCGAAACAGAGCTTTCGGACCTGAAGATAATCAATTCGTACGCCGCCCACTGGCGCAAGTTGATTAAGGATTTGAGAAGCAGCGTTAAGTAAGGGATTTACCGAAGCCCGTCAGATCAACCGGCACGCGGCAGTCCCCTGCCGCAACAGAAACCGACGAGAAGTGTGTATGCCAAAATGACGAAGCGGACTCCCTCCTCTGGATGTAGCCCGTCCTCGGGCTACAACTTGACGGCTATGCCGTCAAGCCTTTTTTCTTTTGCGGACTTGCGTCCGCGATCCAGTTTGGTTGCTGGCTGCGAATGAGTATTTTTAGCGGGTCGGAGAGGCTTTGTGCGGCAGGGGACTGCCGCGTGCCGGACTCAACAATGTGCGTGTACGGGTCAACGCCTCGCCGCCTGCCGCGATTCGGTTATAACAAACGCCATTTTTAAATTTTCGAAAAAATTTTCAAAATCTTTCCCCGGGGGCTATTGACGGCGATTCAAAAAAAGTATAATGTTATTTAATAATTTGGTCGATAAGAAAGACTAAATACCTTTCAGGCTTAAAAGCCTATACCGTTAAAAAGCATGAATAAGCAGTTCCTTACCTCTGTTGACATTTACACAGCTTATATGATGTGCAGCCGTCTTGAAATGGTTGCGCTTCAAAACTGTTATTGTTTGATGTGTTGTTGAAACGCAATCGGCGGCAGTTTTGTATTATTTAACGGAATCTTCTAATTAAAAATTATCAATCGCCTTTAGGGGCAAAGTATTTTAAGTCCTGAGCTATACCTCGCCTTAAATGCAGTATTAGAATATTCCTCCATTTATTCCACACAGGCAGCCGCCATTGTTGAACTGATGTCGAAAGACACTGCGTCATCATGGCGGCATTTTTTATAACAATCAAGGCAATCCCTTTACGATACGAATCATGAAAAGTTACAAACACATCGAGTCCGCGTTCATTCAAGGCGGCATTTACGGCGACAAAACGACAGGCGCGGTAAACGTCCCGATTTATCAGACGTCCACGTACGAACAGAGTGGGTTGGGCGAGAATACCGGCTGGGAATATTCCCGAACCGGGAACCCGACTCGCGCGGCGGTTGAGGCGTTAATCGCTGAACTGGAAGGCGGAACTCACGGTTTTGCGTTCGCCTCTGGAATGGCTGCCATTGCCGCGGCGCTGAATCTGTTCAAATCGGGAGACAGGGTTGTCATTTCCAGCAACGTCTATGGCGGAACCTTCCGAATTCTGGACAAGATTTTCAAAAACTTTAAGCTGGAATACACGATTGTCGACACGACCAACTTAGACAATCTGGAAAGCGCGCTTTCGCCGGACGTCAAAGCGATTCTTATCGAAAGCCCCGCTAACCCTCTTCTGACCGTTACCGACCTGGCAGGGGCGTCTGCCTTGAGCAAAAAGCATGGAATTCTGACTATTGTAGACAACACGTTCATGACGCCGTATCTTCAGCGCCCGTTGGAATTGGGCGCGGACATCGTCGTTCACAGCGCGACAAAGTATCTCGGCGGTCACAGCGATCTGATTGCCGGTCTGGTTGTCGTAAAAGACGAGCGCCTGGCGGAACGCTTAGCTTTTATTCAAAACGCTACCGGCGGCGTCCTGGCTCCGTTTGACTCTTTTCTGCTCATTCGAGGAATTAAAACGCTCGCCGTTCGTCTTGACCGTCACGTTCAAAACGCGGAGACAATTGCTGCGCGTCTTAAAGAAAACCGGGCGGTGAAGAAAGTCTATTATCCCGGCTTGCCGGACGCGCAGGGCTACGAAATCAACAAACGTCAGGCGAAAAACGGCGGCGCGGTTATCTCCTTTGAACTCAAGGAGAACTACGATATCAAAAAGTTTTTCAAGTCTCTTCATTTGATTGCTCTTGCAGAAAGTCTGGGCGGAATCGAGAGTCTGGCATGTCACCCGGCGACCATGACTCACGCGTCGATTCCGTATGAGATTCGACAAAAAGTTGGCATTACCGACGGGCTTATCCGTCTTTCAGTTGGAATCGAACACGTTGACGACCTGTTATCAGACCTTGAACAAGCAATTAAAGAAAGCGAGACAATAAAATGAGTTACTATCCATCAACACAGAGCCTTATTGGCAACACGCCGCTGGTTAAACTGAACCATATTGAACTTCCGGAAGGAGCAAACCTCTTTGCGAAACTGGAATTGTACAATCCCAGCGGGAGCGTTAAAGACAGAATCGGCAAATACATGATTGAAGACGCAGAACGGCGCGGACTGTTACAGCCCGGCGGAGCGATTGTTGAAGGCACGGCTGGCAACACCGGCTTGGGAATTGCGTTTGCCGCGCTGAATCGGGGGTATCGGGTTATTTTCGTCGTTCCGACCAAGTTTTCCAAAGAGAAACAGGTGCTCATGCGAGCGCTGGGGGCGGAAATCGTCAACACGCCTCGAGAAGAGGGAATGCTCGGCGCGGAGGAAAAGGCGCGTCAGCTGCGAGACTCCATTCCCGGCGCGATTTCGCTGGAACAGTTTCACAACGCCGCCAATCCGCTGGCTCATTACGAAACCACCGGTCCGGAAATCTGGCGAGATCTGGACGGCAAAGTCGACTACCTTGTCGCCGGAGCGGGAAGCGGCGGCACGTACACCGGCATCGTTCGTTTTCTAAAAGAACAGGACCCAGC
>JAZUMX010000522.1:0-2151 GCA_045603865.1 Thermoguttaceae bacterium | reverse complement strand
TAGGTCGTTAATGCAATTGCAGGCGAATTGATTTGAAGTCCCGGCGCGGAACCGAGGTCGGAAACCTCAGACCGGTAAAAGCACAAAGGCTGAACCGGCGGTAAAAGCGGATTCATGTTGATATTGATAATCGGTCCGTTGTGATACCGGCAGATCTGAATTCCCCGGTACTTTTCGCCGAAAATCTTGACGCCAAGGTCGGTCGGCTCGACTTTCAGAAACGCCAAGCCGCGCTGCCAGATTCGCGTTTTCATCTGAGCGTTGTCCATGAACCGCTGATCAATCGGGAAATACGCGCCGGCGCAGAAGCCAAGATAGCCTTTTCCCGACTTGATAAACTCCTTGAGCTTTTTGACGCCCTCAGGCTGCATCGACTCGGCTTCTGTGGACGACATCCCGCCGGGAAGAAGGAAGATGTCGAAGTTGTCCAGAATGCCGTCGCGAATCTGCTGACCGGTAACTTTTGTCATCTCGAATCGCGGGGCGGATTCAAAAATCGGAGGGAAGTTCTTATACGCGTTCGGTCCAACGCCCTTGTCAGAGTACATCGCAACGCGAATTTTCGCGGGCTGATCGACAGCAGGAGCGGCTGGTTCCTGAGCGTAGGAGAGCGATACAAAGCAGCAAACCAGAACGAAGGAAAACAGTCTCAAAAATAAGGAATTTTTCATGGGAGGGAATGATATAAAAATGAATGAAACAGACTGGGAGGGAGCTGGGAGAACTCTGGGAGGATTCTGGGAGCCGCTGGGAAATATCTCCCAGCAGTTCTCAGAAAGTCCCAGAAATTCCCGGTTGCTAATTGTTATTTTACCGGGGGCTAACGCGCCCCGGCTCGCCAATGTTTTCGCGGGGCGCGGGACAAGGCGGCGGCAAGTCGCCGCACTCCACGACGCAAGCGACATTCTCGAGGGGAGCGCTTGCGCAATTGCTAATTGCTAATTGAAAATTGCTAATTATTCAACGGTCCATTCGTGAATGCCGCCGGCGAAGTTGGGCTGGGATTCAATCTCGATTTTCAAAGCGGACGTTGTAACAGGGTCGAACGTTGTAACGCTCCAAGCCCAGGTCTTGCAATCGTAGCCGGACGGGTTCGGGACTTCTTTCCAGTCGCCGGATTCCGTCTTATAGAGCAGTTTCCAGGATTTCGGGACGCGGCATTCGCCGATTCCGGTGTCGTCAAACCAGTAGACGGAAACCTTCTTTACCGTTGCCGGCTGTTTGAATTCGTAAGCAATCCACTGAGGTTTGCCCTTCGTTGTGCGAGACCACCAGTGCCAGCGAGGGCAGTCGTTGTCGTCTTTGTGCTTCGGGAATACGCCGTCCTGAACCAGCTCGACGGGACCGGCGGGGTTCTGATTGACAAACGATGCAGTCGCCTTGGCTTCAGACGCAACCGTCGGCGGGGCGAGAGGCGTTGCCGCTTCTACCGTTCGCGGGAAGTAAACCGCCATCGGGCTGAGACCGCGGTTCGCCCAGGAGTAGTACGGAATCGCGACGCAATCGACGTCTCGGGTTGTTACAGAGCCGTCTTTGTTAAGAACGCATTGCTTGAGCGTTCCCTTGACGGTCATAACGCCGTTGAGCAGATCCGGCTGGAATTCCGCGGTAAGCTGAGCGTCGTCTGCAAGAACAATTGAATGCAGATTTCGCGGGGCTTTGCC
Source organism: Thermoguttaceae bacterium (assembly GCA_045603865.1). GTDB lineage: Bacteria > Planctomycetota > Planctomycetia > Pirellulales > Thermoguttaceae > RUG11551. The sequence continues at coordinate 487 of JAZUMX010000522.1, read as the reverse complement.
GGTTTCCTTGACGACGCAGTCCTGAGCTTCAACGCAGTACACCAGCGGACCTCGCTGAATGCACGACAGTCCAACGTCCGCCTTGACGCGTTCGTCTGTTACAACCTTGAGCGTTTGCATCGGGAAGTTGACGGTAAACGAGTCGCCCGCTTTCCACGTTCCGGTCAGAACGAAATAGCCGGTTTCCTGTTTGACGTCTTTGCCGTCTGCGTCGCAGGTCGGCTTGAGGGATTTGTCGAAGTTGATAAACGAGTGCAGATGGTTCCCGTCGACTTCCGGAACCGCTTCGCCGACAGACCAGCCGGGGATTCTCGCCTTGACGGTATAGTCGCCGTCGGTCAAAACGGTAACCTTGACAGCGCCGTCCCACGGGTATTTCGTTTCGACTTTAATCTTGACGTCAGCGGGTTTGCCGTCGACGGTAACGCCTTTCAACGTCGCCTCGGAAAGTCGGATCGTAGCCATGTCGTTCTGTGAGCCAAGGAGT
>JAZUMX010000521.1:0-9112 GCA_045603865.1 Thermoguttaceae bacterium | reverse complement strand
ACGCATTGATTGCGAGTCAGCTTTTAGCTATTAGCCTCTAGCTATTAGCTTTTAAAGTTAGCTTCTGGCTTTAAATCTATCAGCATTGCGCTCGAATGCACAAGCTAATAACTAGCAGCTAGTAGCTAGCAGCTTTTTCTTAGCGTCAGCTTGACGGAAGAATCAAAATGAATCTTTAAAAAAGCTAGTTGTCAGTAAAAAGCCCAGAGAATTCTCTATAAGCAAAATACTGACAACTAACAACGATGTTCGTTACCCTTTTAAGGGGGAGTCAACACTACAGTTCAGCGGCAACAACCGGAACGACCCAAACCTTGAATTCGGTTTCGATGTCGGAGCCGAGACGCGCCTTGATGGTGTAACGTCCGAGTTCCTTCAGAGGTCCTTCGAGAAGAATCTGTTCCGGAGCGACGTGATATCCCTTCGCCTTAAGAGCGGCAGAGATGTTCTGAGCTGTAACGGAGCCGTAAAGCTGTCCGGAGTCGGACGCGTTGGCTTCGATATTGACTTCCAGATCCTTGATCTGATCGGCAATAGCCTGCAGTTTGAGCAGACGATCGCGTTCCAGTTCCGCCAACTGAGCCTTGTGCTTTTCTACCATGCGTTTGTGGTGTTCAGTGGCGATGGTTGCCAGACCCTGAGGAATGAGGTAATTGACGGCGTATCCGCGCTTGACTTCAACGACGTCGCCCTGCTTCCCGAGTTTGTCTACGGACTGAATAAGCAACAACTGGAAACCGCCGCGTTCTCCCTTGGGCGCTCTCTTGGCGCGGAAAGAATTGCGCTTGATTTTCTTTTGTTTGGTCGTATTAGGCATTTGTAAATCCTTAAAAATGAGGGTTGAAAAAATATGTAAAATAAGTGGTAAGTTGTTAGTGGTTAGTTGGCTAACGCCCTGCCAGTAATCTTGCCGACTTAAACGATGTTCTAAAGTTTAGAACGGTACGTCGCTGTCCTGTGACATCGGAGGATTGAATCCGCCATCGTCGCCGGACTGCTGAATATCTTCGTTAATTTGACGGGACGGGATTTCCTGGTTGGAACGAGAAGTCCCGCCCTGGTTTCCGTATCCACCCTGATTTCCATAACCGCCCTGGTTATATCCACCCTGGTTGCCGTAGCCGCCCTGATTGTTATAACCGCCCTGGTTGTATCCGCCCTGGTTATAGCCGCCCTGACGTCCGCCGCGGTTGGAGTTATATCCGCCGCCGTCGTCCGGAGCGCCGTCGCCCTGACCGCGTCCGCTGAGCAGAACCATCTGATCTGCAATAACGCGAATCTTGGAACGCTTCTGACCGTCTTCCTGAGTCCAGGATTCCTGACGAAGCTTGCCTTCAATCAGAACAGGCGCGCCTTTTTGCAGGTATTCGCCGGCGATTTCAGCGGTTCGATTCCATAACGTTACATCGAAAAACGACGCTTCATTGACCCAGTTTCCCTGCGGGTTTTTTCGACGATCGTTAACTGCCAAAGTCAATTCACAAACCGCAGCGCCGGACGGCAAATACCGCACTTCAACATCGCGGGTAACGTTGCCCATAAGTACAACTCGGTTAAAGCTTGCCATTTCGGAAAGTCTCCTTCGTTTGAACAAAAAGGTAAAACGGGGGAAATCGCGTCTGACAGGACAAGACCCCCGCCTGACGCATAACGTCGCGCGCAGATCGGCAAACGAAAACGAATTCGCTCTGCCGTCCGCGTCAAATGACTCTGGTAATTAACGGAACTGTCAAAGGGATTATTCTTCGTCGTCCGAATCGGAATCGGTATCGATAACATCGCCGGTAACCGCATCAACAGCGATGCTGCTGGCAGATTCCTGAACGATTTCATCGTGAGCCTGAATGAAATTGCCGGTCTTGGCGTTTTCAATCATGGCGTCCGCCATACGATTGTCGTGCTTGACAACCATGTGACGAAGATTGCCTTCGATGAGTTTGAACAAGCGTTCAACTTCGATCAGCTTGACGCCTTCCAGACGGAAGTAGACCAGCCAGTAAACGCCCTTGCGCTGTCCCTTGATCGGGTACGCGAGCTTGCGTTCGTCGAAAATACGACTTACAGCAATTTCGCCGCCGTTTTCAGTAATGGCAGCTTCGATTTTCTTGGGGGCAGCTTCCGGATCGCGCGCGTAAAGCGCGGTATCCAAAATGAACATTCCTTCGTAAAAATTGACAGACATTGCGCCTCTCTCTATAAAATCTGAATGGTTAAGTATTTTGTTAATTAAACTGGTTCATGCAGGAATCGATTCCCTGTTTGAGCCAGACGACTGCCGCCTGCGCCGCCGCGTCTATGCTGGACTGCGCCAACGGCTTCTCTTCCGAGGAAAACCCGCTCAAGACCCAATCGACTACTGACATTTTGTCGCCCGGATGACTGATTCCCAGCCGAAGCCGGGGGAACTCTTCCGTGCCTAAAAGCCGAATGATGTCAGCCAATCCTTTTTGTCCGCCTGACGATCCGCCGGTTCTGATCCGAATTTTACCGACCGGCAAACTCAAGTCGTCACAGACAATCAGGATGTCGGATAAATTGAGTTTATAAAACCCTTTCGCTTCCGACACCGACAAGCCTGAACGGTTCATATAAGTTAACGGAGAAAGCAGTATGACTTTCTCTCCCGAAATGTTCAATTCCACGTATTCCGCATGGAACTTTGATTTCGGACGCCCTGCGCCGTGCTGGCGAGCCAGCAAGCCCACGACCTCGTAACCCATATTGTGCCGCGTTCCAACGTATTGTCTGCCGGGATTGCCCAAACCGACGATTAGTTTCATGCGGCGTTCTCCATCTCGAGGAAACTGAGAGTAACGGCGTCAGGAATAATCGCTTTCGCCAGCCGCCTCTCATTTCCGATAAACTTATTTCTTTTCTTCGGTTTCTTCTTCCTTCTTGCGTCCGATAACTTCCGGCTCAGCTGCGCCTTCAGCGCCTTCAGCCGCAGTCGGTTCAGCTTCAGCCTTGGGCTGAGCGCAGTGAACGACGATTTCGTCTGCATCGATAAGAGCGCGAACGTCTTTCGGGAAAACAATCTGTCCAACGGTGATGTGTCCGTTGAGTTCAAGAGCGTCAATCTTAACCTGAATGAATTCCGGAATTTCAATCGCCGGGCATTCAATGTGGATTTCGTGAATATTCTGCGTTACAACGCCGCCAGCCTGAGCGCCGGGGCAATCGCCGTGCAGTTTGAGCGGAACGATAACGTTGACTTTTTCGTTAGCGCTAACGCGGGTGAAGTCTACGTGATAAACGGAAACTCCCCAGGTGTTCCACTGTACTTCTTTAATAAGAACCTGTTCGTTGACAGCGCCTGTGAGTTTAATGACTCGTTCGCCGCGACGAATGATCATCCCCAGTTCCTTGGCTGGAACGGAAAGCATAATGTTTTCGCCTCCGTGTCCATACAAAATAGCCGGGACTTTGCCTTCATTGTTTCGCATGCGCTTGTTGCGGCGTTTGCCGGTGATTTCGCGCAATTCGCATTTCAATTCTTCAGACATAGTATCCTTCTTTCAGATAAAACTACTTCTGCCCGCCTTCGTACGGTCTATCCGAAACCGCGTCCAGCGACAGCCATCATCATATTTTTAACAGAAAATTTATGCATTTTGCATATAATTTTCTGAGATAAACATTATGCCGTCTTTTCTCATTTTGACAAGGGGGCAGAAAGATAAATTATCGAAAAAAGCTCAGAATTTTAGAAAATATAGCTATCAAACGCCTTAATAAAATAGAGAAACACGAACAAATGGGGAGTTAATCGTCTCAAATATGGTGTTCACGGATTTTCCTTAATATCTATTTATTGGGACTGTAATATTCATATTGTATCTGTTAAAATCCAAAAATCAACGCCCAGTCCAGAGCCACGCCCAAAGCGGCATGCTGAACCCAGCTGGAAATAATCGAACGAGTTCTAAACGCGATAAAGCCCCAGAAGAGTCCGCCGCCTAACGCGCCCCAGATTTCCACGCCGGGATGTCCGAAATGGAAAAACGCCGTTACCGCCATTTGAATGAGCAAAGAGTTAATTGCCCCGCACGTTGGCGTCAAACCGTGTAAAAGAAAACCTCGGAAAAAGAACTCGTAGGCTGAGTAATACAAAAAAATATAAAATAACGTATGAACGACAAACCACGTCATATTGCCGTCAACTGACCACTGACTTGCCGGATTAAGCGGATAAACCGCATGAAAGCCAGAAACCACGTCGGACATCGCCCCTAACGCTATTGTAATCGGTGTAAAAATCGAGATCCCGATAATTGTTCGTTTAACGTTTCCCAACTGCAAACCGTAGTCTGCAAGCCGTTCTCGTAAAACCAATTTGATAATCAGAATCGGAACAAGCCCAAATATTCCCAAAGCGGCAAAGATTCGCCAGCACCCATAGAAAAACGTTGACCAGCAGTTCGGCTCCATACTGGATAAATCCGGCTTGACGGGAAGGCTTTTCCAAGTACACAGCGCTATCGCCATATACGATATTATTATCGTTGGCTTAAACTGCTCTGGACTGACAAGACTTTTAAAAAATTGAATTCGAGTCCATCTTGCCGCATATTCGGAAGTATATCGTTCGTTTACAGTGGCATCTGTTTTATGTGTTGTGTTTTCCATTTAAAATCTGCTTAACTATCTATAAATAAACAGGTTATTAAAAAAGAAAAAAGACACACGCTATCTTCCCTCCAAATATAAATATTTGGAGGGTAATATACGATACTTTACTCTTTTTTAACCACTTTAGTACAACTTAATAATTATTTTTTAATCTCTTCCAACCAGCGGCACGTTCTGGCGAACCCTTCTTCTATGCCAACGGGGTCGTATCCCAGTTCTGATTTGGCTTTATCGACGCTGTACGTCCAATCGTCAACAAAAGTCGCCACCCAGCCGGGAGTGATTCGAGGATAAATGCCAAACACTTTGGCGCACAAGAGCAAAAACCGCCCTGCCAGCATCGGACCGAATTTCAGCAGCTTGATTTTGAAGCGCTTTTTCCCTGTTACCTTCTCAATAACCTCAAAAACGTGTTCCAGCGAGGCGTTTTCTCCGCCTAAGATATAGCGTTCGCCAATTCGTCCGCGCTCCATAGCCAGGATTTGCCCTTGGGCAACGTCGTCAACTAAAACATAGTTCCCAATATTGACGCCGCGATTAGGCAGGAACGGGAATCGTCCGCAGCGAATGTCGTCAATCAAAGCCGCCATCGCGTTGCCTTCCGACATCTGCCCGGTGCCGTAAACGCGAGCCGGATTGACAATCGTAACCGGAAGCCCGTCCGCCGCCCATTGCAAAGCCTCTTTTTCTGCAATCGACTTCGATTCCTCGTATTCAGTATAATATTTATCGGTAATTCGAGGCATGTTTTCGTCGCCAATCACGCCGGGCGCAGTCGGACCAAACGTTACGATGGAAGACGTCCAGACAATTTTCTCAACGCCCAATTCTTTGGCGGCGATAAAAACGTTTCTCATGCCGTCAACGTTAATCTTGGTATAGATGGATTTATCTCGAGAATAATTCTTTGCGTATCCCGCCAGATGAAACACGCCCTCCGCTCCAGACATTGCATTTTTGAGAGCTTCTACAGATTGAATATCTCCCTCAACCCACGTAAAATTCGGATGTTCCCACAACGTCGCTTTATCGCCAGAAAAACCCGGTGGGTATTCCGGCTTTTTTCTCGACATCCCTGTTACATAATGCCCCGCCGACAACAGCTTTTCAATTATTTTTGAACCAATAAATCCCGTAGCGCCCGTTACAAACAGACGCCGAGGCGACTCCAGGGAAAAATTAACCTCGTTCATTCTTTAATCCTTTTATTCTTTGTCCATGCGTGATATTATTAGCGCAGACTTCCTATTTATGTACTTTTGTATATCGTCCTGTAAATATGCCATAATTACACCGAATTCGTTTATAATAGACTTTTATTATAATCGGATTCAATCCATATTTTTATTCGGTATTATTATAGTCTAAAAACAGGATGGACATCAAAAAAACGCGCCATTTTATCAACTGAAATATCTGTCATAATCCCTGCTTTCATCACAGAAAAAATTGTTTTAAAAAATTTTTTGACTTTTTTTCGAAAAATTGAGGGGGACTTGCTTGAATAAAGCTCAATAATTGTGTATGATATTCGTATAATACTATGCAGTCAAACATAGTTTATTTGCATAAAGTACAAAATGGATTGAATCCGATTATAATAAAAGTCTATTATAGTCGATGCAATCACAATTAAAAATATCGGTCGGAAGCTGTATTTTTAGTCTTTTTGTATAAAAGAATTTGTCTCGTAAAACAAGCGAGACGTTCAAAATCGGAAAGCTTGAGCCGGTTTTGAACGCCTGACGCTCTTGTCGTTTTGTATCGACATCAGCAGATTACGAAAGGAACATTACCAATGAAAAGCGTTAGCATGCTCAAAGTCTTGCTGGCTCTTGCAGTCCTTGCTCTGACAAGCGCTGCAATGGCAGAAGATGCGCCTTGGGTAATTGACAACATCGTCAAAACCGGGTCAGCAGACACAACCGAACCCTCTGCTGACGGTTCCTGCCTTCAAATCGAATTGAAGCTGGCTCCGTCTGCAAAGAACGTCCCTTGGCACAATTTTAAGATTGTCGACGTCAGCGGCAAAGTCGTTGGCTCGCTGGATTCCTGGGACGAAGAAACCCGAACCCTGTTCTTCGATGGAGACTGGTCCAAAGTAGTCGGTCTTTATCTGGAAGGCATGGGAAACCGTCAGGAATTATTCCCCAACGCAGTCGTTCAAGACGTTGAACCGGTCAAACCGGTTGCTCCGGTTATCAAGCCGGCTGTTATTAACGACGTTCCGAGCTATCCGCTTCGTTATGAAGAACCGATTGCTCGTACAGAACGCCACGTTATCGACAATGTCGAACGCGTTGTCAACGTTCATCACGACGGCGTCCGCACTTACTATGACGGACATCGCGACGTCTACGTAGACGATCACAATCACGTCGTTCATCACGGCGGAGACGTCTATCATGACGACGTTCATCATCATGGAGGCAGCGGCGTTGGCGGCGGACATGGACATGGTCACAGCCATGGACATGGACACGGAGACGCGGTTGCTGACAACGGTTCCGGCGGTTGCTCTTGCGGACATTGCGACGGCAATCACGGCGACGGTTGCACTTGTGCTCAATGCGCTGGCAAGGGCGGCGATGGTACAGGCGCTGGCGCTGGCGACGGCGAAGGTTCTGGCTGCAAGTACTGCGGCGGTTCCGGCTGCGCGAAGTGCGGAAACGGTCCTGGATCCCCGTGGGAAATGGACGCTTACGCCAAGAATGTCGGACAAGGCAATAAACTGGCTATGGGCGCTGGCAAAGGCGCTTACGGCGAAGAAGCTCCTGGTTGCGGCTGCGGAGAAGGCAAAGGTCCCGGAACCGGCGATGGAGACGGCGACGATTGCGGCTGCGACGATGAAGAAGGAACTGCTCCTGGCGAAGGTCCTGGTCCTGGTCCTGGCGAAGGCGAAGGTCCCCTTCCAGACGAAGGCGAAGGTCCGCTTCCCGATGAAGGCGAAGGTCCCGCTCCTGGCGAAGGCCCCGGTCCTGGTCCCGGAGAAGACTGCGGCTGCGGTCCTGAACCCGGTCCCAACCCGATGGAACCGCCAACCGGTCCTGAACCGAACGCTCCTGCCCCTGGTCCAGCTCCGGGAACTGCTCCTGGAATGGGTCCTGGAGGTCCGGGCGCTTACGGTCCGAACATGGTAAACCTGGCTCCTCAAGTCAGACCGCGCGTTAAGAACCTGGCGAAGAACTTCTTCAAGAAGCCCCCGGTAATTGACGGCCCGGAAATCTACGTCTTCAATCCCCAGAAGCCTTATTACAATCCCCAGATTCCGTACTATGGATACAACCAGGGTTACGGCTACGGCGGCGGTTACGGCGCTGGCGGCGGAGGCGGAGGAGGAGCTTTCGGCAACATTCCGGAAGGCGCTTTCGACTACAAGAAACCCGAATATGAAGATCATTTTGTCCTGTACATTTCTACAGGAAACGATAAGACCGAAGGCATCGTTTATCAGGTAGACGAAAACGGTCGCATTCTCGGACAGGTCAAACTTCCGTACACTGCTACAGGTTTGGCTATTCACCGCGATAACGGCTTGGTTTGCGCCGCCCCGCGCGACGGAGGCAAGATTTACCGCATCAACGATTCCGGCAAGATGTCTCTGGTTATGGAAAACAGCGAAGACGTTGTTCACCCGTCTGACGTTGCAGTTGGATACAATTCCGACAGCATGATTCTGGCGGACGACCTCGCCAAGACGCTGACCCTGTCCAACACCGCTGGCATTAAGCCGACCACTTACAAACGAATCAAGGGCAGCAAGTACGAACAGCCCAAGATGTCCGTTGCAGCTGGTCGTGACAAGTCCGTCCTGTTCTCCTCTGACGAAAACCCGGGCGTTTATCGTTACACTGGAAACGCAACTGAAACCGAACCGGTTCTGCCGAAGTCCGGAGCTGTTGCCGCCAGCAACGCCAACGACAACTGGGCTGCCACTCAGGACAACAGCATCGTCGTCATGGAAGGAACTCAGGAACAGTACTCGTTCGACGTTCCGGACACCCACCGCGTCTACAAGAAGGGCATGCTCAGCTTTGCTCCTCGCGATGCCGTCGTAACAGCGGTTCAGCAGGCTGACGGCGATCAGGCGCCGTGGTTGATGATGTTCCGCAAGGACGAAAATGGCGAAAAGCAGTGCCGATCCTTGTTCAAGTGGGATGAAGAAAAGTATGGCGAAATGCAAGACTTCGTCGTTGGTCCGCGTATGTACTGGGAACAGAATGAACGCAAGACCATGAAGAGCATGTACTAATACTTTTGCTTCCTAATCTTTCGTAATCTGTAACATTACCGCGGGATTCAGCTTTGACCGGATCCCGCGGTTTTTGCAGTTAAAAGCCTTTTTTCTGTTGTTCTGTTTTTATTGTTTTGCTAATCCCCATAGTACACAAACGGCATTTACAATGAACGCTCGACTGCTGATTACAATTAAAGTCGGATCGTAGCCATGTCGTTCTGTGAGCCAAGGAGTTGTAGCTAAGTG
>JAZUMX010000520.1:0-2579 GCA_045603865.1 Thermoguttaceae bacterium | reverse complement strand
AATTCCTAATTCATAATTCCGAATTCCTAATTCCTAATTCCTAATTAATCAGAATCGTTCCTGTTTCCAGTGTCCGGTGGCAATGTATCCCATCATGAGGAAAACGGTAATAAACGACGCCAGCGGGGAGGCAAAGCCGATTCTGTACAGGGACGCGCCTGCCATCTGGCTGGCAATCCAGGCGAACGGGATTCGAGCGGCAAAAGTTGGAATTACGTTCATCAGCATGGACATGCGGGTGTGTCCGCTGCCGTTGAGAAAACCGTTGCCGGAAAAGACGAATCCCAAAACCAGAATCTCAAAGCAGAACGAGCGCATGTATTCCGAGCCCGCTGCGATAACGTCCGGGTCTCTGGTAAAGATGGAAAACGCCGATGCTGGAAAATACCTCATCCAGACGAAAAGCCCTATTCCAATCAGGGTCGAGTAGAAAACGCTCAGCTTGAAAAACTGCAAGGCGCGGTCGTGCTTTTTCGCCCCGATGTTTTGCGCTGTAATGGGCGCCATCGCCATACCCATCGACATGGCAGGCAGAAGAATAATCCCGTTCAGACGTCCGCAGACGCCGTAACCGGCTGAGGCGTTGAGGCCGAATCCGTTCACGATAGCAAAAATAATCATGAACGACAAGTCGATTAAAATGGACTGAATCGCGATTGGCATTCCAATTGCCAGCAGTTTTGTAATATGCGCTTTATTCAGTTTCAGATTGTTCCAATGGAACTGAAAAATCCTGGGGTGATAATGCAAATAGCCCAGCGTCAAGACGGCTCCGATTGCCTGAGACGCAACGGTGGAAATCGCCGCCCCGGTTGCGTCCAGATGGAAGACGCCGATTAAAACCAGGTCGCCGATAATATTGCAAACGCACGCCGCGGCAACGCAAATCATGGGGTAAAACGAATTCCCAACGCCGCGCAAAATCCCGGACGGGACGTTGTATCCAATTGTAAAAATCAGCCCGGCGGAACAGATATAGATGTATGTCAGCGCGCCGTTGTATGCTTCCTCAGGCGTGTTGATAAACTTCAGCAGTAACGGCGCCAGCGCGAACGCCAGGACGGTCATGACAAGCGTTAAGAGAAAAAACAGCGTCAAAGATGAGCCGATAAACTGCTGCATCGACTCGTAGTCTTTCTCCCCGAAGTATTTCCCGATAATAACCGTCATGCCGGTCGACAAGCCGATTACGAAGAGCATAAGCAGCATCATCGCCTGACCGCCGTTGGCGACGGCGGCGGTCGACTGTGCGCCTGTACAAAACTGACCGATTACCAGCAAATCCACCGCCATGTACATTGCCTGCAAAAGATTGGCAATGAAAAACGGCAGAGCGAAGGTAAACAGGATTTTAGTTGGCGAACCGACAGTTAAATCTTGTTGTCCATCCATATTGGTCAACTATTATTCTCAAAATGGGAGAATTGTCAATAGGTCGGAACCCAATTTTGATAAGAATTTACGACAGCAGTTCGCCTACCAGTTTCCAGCCTTCTTCCCGATACTGACCGGTTGCGAGAGCGGATTTTTCGTTATATGTCTCAGCGCCGCAAGCGGGAACGCCTGTTCCGACCATCAGCCACGGCACCGTAGCGTAGGAGTGCGTTTTAGTGCGAATCGGCGTTGGGTGGTCTGGCGTAACGAACATTCTAAACGGCTCGCCGGAACTGGAAAGCGCTTCCCAAATCGGGGCGACGACTTTGGAGTCGATGTTTTCCATGGACTGAATCTTGTGCTCGACGCTGCCCTCGTGCCCGGACTCGTCCGTCGCTTCCAGGTGAACGCAGACGACGTCGTGCGTTTTGAGGGCTTCGAGCGCCGCGGCGGCTTTGCCGGAGAAGTTGGTGTCGATAAACCCGGTCGCGCCGGGAACGATAATGGTGTCAAACCCGATGGTATTGGGGATACCGCGCAGAAGGTCGACGGCGGTAATCATCGCGCCGGTTTTGCCGTACGTTTCTTTGAACGAGGGAATAACCGGCATCTGTCCTTGACCCCACAGCCAGACGTTGGTTGCCGGCGGCTTGCCCTGCTCTATTCGCTTTTTGTTGACTGGATGGTTGGCGAAGACGTCGATGGATTTATCCATCAGTTCCAATACCAGCTCTCCGCCGGCGCCCTGCGGACCGACATGCCAAACGCGCTGGTCTGTATAGTCGTGAGGCGCGAACGTCCTCGTATTTTGTGACAGCGGAACCGTGAACCCCGGAACTTCGCGAAGAATGAGCAGCCCGCGATAGCCGACGCCGGAAATGAACTCCATCGCGCCGGGCGGGTAATCGCCAATAACAGCGTCCTGAAGAGCGACGAGCAGTTCGTGCTGTTCTTCTGAAGAAATCTGCCCTGCGGAGAACGAGCGCATGTACTGGTCGATGATGGTCGTCATGTTGCAGCGGACAACCCAGTCGTTCGGACCGAGTTTCAGCCCCAACGCGGCGGCTTCCAGCGGCGCGCGTCCGGTGTAGTACAGCGTCGGGTTGAATCCCAAAACGCTCAAATTGGCAACGTCCGACCCGGCGGGCAGGTTCTTTGGGACGTTATGTGCGACGCCGATCTGCCCCAGCCCTGCCAGCTTGTTC
>JAZUMX010000519.1:0-1821 GCA_045603865.1 Thermoguttaceae bacterium | reverse complement strand
TTCAAAGTCAGACGGGGTGCATATTTCAACGTCTGGCAATATAAAGGTTTATCGAGTAACCGCATCGGGCGTCCAGCAGATTTCGCAGCCGACGCCGGCTCTGGGGCAGGCTCCGGAGACGGAATTCGCAGCCTATAGCGTCGAACTGAAAAACGATGAAGTCCTGGCAGTCCTTTCCTGCAATTTCGACAGCTCCGGCGACGAACTGACCAGAATGCTACACAACGTTCAAACCCGCCTAAACCGCACCGCCCGCTGCTGCGTTCGAGAAACGTTTAACTGGCTGGAAAGTCAAAATGTCATCCCGCCCACGGCTGATTACTCTTTGATGATTATCAAAAGAAAACAATAATAGTTTTGGATTTAGGGATAGAGACTGTTAATTTCGCAGACACAGCTTTATTCCCTATTTTCTAAAACTTCTCTCGTTTCTCGTCGTTCGATTTTCTGTCATCTTGCCTTCAATTGACGTCAATTAAAATAAAAAATCTATAAATATACGTCAAATTCGTCTGGACAAAAACTGGAATTTTGGGTAAAATGCCGTCCATGTCAGAAGTAAAATCAAGTATACACGTATCGGTTATGCCCGATGAGGTGTTGAAATATATCAATCCTCAGCCGGGTCAGGTCGTCGTTGACGGCACGCTGGGCGGGGCGGGGCACGCGAAAATGATTGCGTCCCGGCTGGTTCCCGGCGGCTGTCTGATCGGTCTGGATCGAGACGCCGCGCCATTACAGCGGGCGGAAGAAACGCTCAAGGGACTGCCGGTTATTCTGGCTCAGTCCAACTTTTGCGATCTGCCCGAAACGCTGGAGCAAATCGACGGAATCGATAAAGTCGACGCGATTTTACTTGACCTGGGTCTGTCGAGCGACCAATTGGCAGACCGTTCCCGCGGGTTCAGCTTTAATTCCGACGGCCCGCTGGACTTGCGCTTTGACGTCGATCATGGCGAACCGGCGTGGAAACTGCTCAGCCGACTGTCCCAGCAGACGCTGGCAGACCTGATTTATCAGTACGGCGAGGAACGTTTCAGCCGTCGAATCGCTCAAAAGATTGTCGAAACCCGGCGTTCCAATCCGATTAAAACCGCCGCTCAGCTGGCGGAACTGGTTCGTTCCTGCGTTCCGGTCGAACGCAACAGAAAAAACGCCATTGATCCCGCAACGCGAACGTTTCAGGCGCTTCGCATTGCCGTCAATGAAGAATTGAAGTCGTTGGAAATCGCCCTCAAACGGTTTCCAGACGTCCTTAAACCGGGGGGAATCCTGGCGATTATCAGCTTTCATTCCCTGGAAGACCGACGCGTTAAAGAGGCGTTTCGCAATGACGATCGCTACGAAGTTTTAACGCCCAAAGCCTTGATCGCGTCCCCGGAAGAAATTGAAGTCAATCCGCGCAGCCGATCCGCGAAACTTCGCGTGGCGCGGCGTATTTTATAATTCCGCATTCCGCATTACGAATTAAAGTACCATGAGCCGAAGAAATCGCAATAATCGTTACAATTCTCGCAACCGAAACAAGTGGGATGAAGGTTACGACGACGAATACTTTGACGATGACGATCAGCTGGAGTCTGAAGACGACGATTCTTCAGAGGATCAGGACGAGTACGAAGACGAAGAGTACGACGAGTACGATTCCGAGGAGGAAGAAGACGAGGAATATGACGAGTCAGACGATGAACAGTACGATGACGAAGAGTACGACGAGGACGACGAAGAGGAGTATGACGAAGAAAGTCGGAGGCCAAGGCGGTCTTAGGAAGACAACACTTAGCTACAACTCCTTGGCTCACAGAACGACATGGCTACGAT
>JAZUMX010000518.1:0-3382 GCA_045603865.1 Thermoguttaceae bacterium | reverse complement strand
CTGGAACGGGAAGAGTACCAAAAGGCGGTGATGATTGCCGATATGGGTCGCCGCGCCCGATTCTGCGCTCCGATGTTTGCCGGAGGGCGTCTGTTCAACTTGCGTCTGCTTTTGGAACAGCCGTCAGAGGGATTGTCCGCGTTGGCGAAAACGCAGCGTCAGAACATTCTGGCGGACTATCCGGCGTATCAACAGCTTCAATCGCAGTCTCAGCGCATTCGCGATGCGATTCAAAAACTGCCAATAGCCCCGGCAGACTCGGCTGAACTGAAAAAACAGACGGATATGTACAAGGAATGGGGAAACGTTGCGCGTCAGCAGGAATCGCTGTTGTACAGCATGCTTCTGCGCCGTCTGCCGGCAGATCCGGTTTTCCCGCCGGTTATAACGTGCGAAGAGATTCAACGGCGGCTTCCGGAAGGCGAGGCGACGCTTCTGTTCTATAACGTCCGCGGGCGAATGTTCGCCTTTTTGCTGGGCGCCAATCAGTACGCAACCTGGGAAGTCAAAACGATTAAAAAAGTCGATATGCTCAATCGAAAGCTGCATAAAGAACTGTCTCTTATCAGCCCGTCAACGATTGTCGACGTAACGCGCATGGAAGACGCCTGGCGAACGACGGCTGAAGAACTTTTGACGGAGCTTCTCAAAGATTCCAAGGCGGATTTCACCACGCCGTTCCCCGGTTTGGCGATTGTTCCAGACGGCTTTTTGTGGTACGTCCCGTTTGATCTGTTACAGGTTAAAACCGCCAACGGACGCCGTCCGCTGATTTATCAGTTCAAAATTCGCTACGCGCCAACTGCGTCGCTGTCAGTTCCGCAGCCAATTCCAACCTTGGGCGACGTCGAATGGGCGTTTGCTCAGGGACGGCTTCATCCGCGGGAAAACGCCGACTTTGCCGCGTCTGCGTTCCAGGAAATACTCGGCTCGGCGTCCATGAAATCGGCGATTCTCAAAAGCCAGATTCCCGGGGCAGGGCAGATGTTGTTCTCACGACTGCAGCGCCTGGTCGTTTGGGAAGACCTCAACCTGGACTACAACCGCTCAGTCGACCTTCATCCGCTGGGAATTGACGGAGCCAAAAACGACGGCAAACTTTCAGACTGTTTGCTCCTGCCGTACGGCGCGCCGCAGACGATTCTTCTGCCGGGCTTCCATACGCCGGAAGAATGTTCGTTTAAATTCATCTGCCGCGTCCCTGGCTTTGACCTGTTCTTTACGTCCTGCGCGTTGATGATCGAAGGAAGTCAGACGATTCTCTTAAGCCGATGGCGAACCGGCGGATTCAGCGCTCAAAACCTGCTGTATTATTATTGCAAGAGCATTCCGAAGTACGACCCGGCGTCCGCCTGGCGCGTTGCTGTTTTGAAAACGGCGGGCGCGTCCGCTCAGCTGGACAAAGAGCCCTCTGTAACTGGCGCATCGGCAGACAACGCCTTCCGTATGAGTCACCCGTATTTTTGGGGCGGATACATGCTTTTCGATTCCGGCGTACTGCCGATCGAATCCGAACAGCCCAACAACGGCGGAGGAATTCAGTTTAATAAGAGGAATTAGGGAGACGAGCTTCTAGCTTCTAGCTCCTAGCCGTTAGCTTGGATTTTCGTAGTTCCTGGCGTTAACATTTAAAGCTGGAAGCTAAAATCACAAAGCTAGAAGCTAGTAGCTAGGGGCTAGCAGCTTGCAAAACAACTCGATGAGTTCAATACTATTTCAATCTGAAGACGCGCTCAAAACCTGGCTGACGGAGAACGGGGAAAAGCCGTTTCGCGCCAGTCAGATTTTGTCCTGGTTGAGCAAGCCGGGCGTAACATCGTTTGACGACATGAAAAATCTGCCAGCGGGACTAAAGCAAAAGCTCTCAGACGCCTTTACACTCCGAACGGCGCAGGTCGTTCAAACGAGTCAATCTCCCTGGGCGACAAAAGCTCTGCTCAAACTGCACGACGGCGAAACTGTCGAATGCGTCATGCTGACCGACGACAAAGAACGGCACACCGTTTGTCTGTCGACTCAGGTCGGCTGCGCGATGGGATGCATGTTTTGCGCCACCGGTCAAACGAAATCCGAGTCCGGGAAATGCTTTATCCGCAATCTGGAAGCGGAAGAAATCGTCGAACAGGTCCTGATTTTTCAGGATAAGCTCCATTCTCAAGCGACGACGCCGGATTCTGACCGAATCAGCAACATCGTCGTCATGGGCATGGGCGAACCGGGGCTGAATCTGGACAATCTGCTTGCGGCGTTGGACTGGCTGTCGAATAATCTTGAAATTGGCGCCAGAAAGATTACGATTTCAACCGTTGGAATTATTGCCGGAATCGAACGTCTGGCGCACAGCGGAAAGCAGTACCATCTGGCGGTTTCGCTCCACGCGCCCAACGACGAACTGAGAAATCGCATCGTTCCAACCAACGCTGGAATTGGAATTCAAAACATTTTGCGCGCCGCTGACGACTTTTTTGACGTTACAGGACGGCGAATAACCTACGAATACGTTCTTCTGGGCGGGGTAAACGACTCGCCGCAATGCGCTCAGGAACTGACGCAAATACTGCGCGGACGCAACTCGCTGGTCAATCTCATTCCGTATAACGAGGTGGAAGGGCTGCCGTTCAAACGCCCGTATCCGGATAAAATCGACGCCTTTGTCCGCACTTTGGAGGCCGGCGGCGTTCAGGTTCAGGTTCGCAAGGAAAAAGGCGGGCGCATTGACGCCGCCTGCGGTCAGCTGCGGCGAAAATCTGTCTCTAAAAATAATTGACATCTTATCACAAATTATTTGCTTAGGGGCTATTGCAAAATTTGACAAATCTGACAAAATAGAGATTAATGGCGAATGGATAGTCCTTGTCCATGCCACAAATTATTTGTCAATTACTTAATAACGGAAAACGTCAATATGCCTTTTGAATTTAATCCTCAACAGTCGTCAAAATCAAATGAGAAATCGGATAAGCCGTCCTTTGATTTTGGAGCTGGGTCGTCAGCGTCCAAACCTGCAGAAAAATCGGACAAGCCGTCGTTTGATTTTGGAGTTGGATCGTCAGCGTCCAAACCAGCAGAGAACAAAACAGCTGGCGCAAAAACTTCAAATAACGCATCTAAACCGGTTTCCAAAACCGCCTCTAAACCGACGTCTGCCAAGACGGATAAAAGCGGTTCAAAAACAGCGGATTCTTCCGGACGCGGCAAACGATCGTCATCCAAAAAGAATCCTTTTCAGGATAAAAAGGTTCTGCTCTCTGTCGGCGTTGGCGCAGCAATTCTTTTGTTGATTATTGTTGCAATTGCAACCAATAGCGGTAAATCAGAACCCGCTCCACAGCAAACCGTTCGGAAGAATCTTACTCCTGAGGAAGCCAGAAGAGAGCGGCTT
>JAZUMX010000517.1:0-4637 GCA_045603865.1 Thermoguttaceae bacterium | reverse complement strand
CCTGCCGCTGACCCCGCCCCCGCCGCTCGGGCTGACGCTGCCCCCGCTTACCCTCCGTCTGCCGCTCTGACGACTCAGGTTCAGAAGTACATGGAAGAAATGGAAGAGGATCTGGCTGATCCCGCACAGTTTGCTGACAACAAAGACGACGTTGTTGAAAACGCCGCTGGTTTGACGGTTTACTTCCTGGCTTTGGGTCTCAACGATCAGGACAGCGAATATAAGGTAAAGGCTCCGAATCTGGTCAAAGCCGCTCAGGCGTTGGCTGCCGCCACTACCTACGAAGAAGCCAAAGCTGCTTTTGAAGCCATTAAAACTGCTGAAGCCTCGACTGAAGCTCTCGCCTGGACGAAAGTCGCTCCGCTGGCTTCCTTGATGAAGCAGGTTCCCAACATTGATTCCAAAATGAAGCGAACGATTCCCAAACGCATGGACAAAAAGCAGGACGAATGCCTTGCCAACTGCGCCGCTGTCGCCGCTTTGATGCAGGGAAGCATTGCCAACGCTGACGAAACCGAACAGCCGGCTGAAACCGTCAAATGGACTGCGTTCTCAATTCAGGGACGCGACGCCGCTGCCGCCGTTGCCAAAGCCGTTGCCGCTCAGGACGCAACCGCAGCTGAAGAAGCCATGACCGCTCTTCACAAATCCTGCGACGATTGCCACGCTGTCTTCCATCAGAACAAAAAGGCTGAAAACGACGAAACTGACTGATCTTCGTTTCTGACGTCTGGTCATTAAGATCGAAGTTTGTGTTAACAAATTTATGTTGCGCGCTGAGGAACCCTCTTCAGCGCGTATTTTTTCTCGCACCCAGGCTAATAACCCGAATGCAAATTTGCTGATTGTTCGTCTCTAATAAACGCATTTATTTTACCTATTTTACCAAATATTTAATCTTTTTTTTCGAATTTTTTCTGTTCATCCCTTAAAAATTTCAAAATCTGGTGTATAATATATATTGACGTAGAATAGCTTACCCCCATTTTCCGACTTTGCGTAATTGACGAAAAATAGGAGTTCAGAATATCCAATTTTCCCCAAGTTTACTCGTACTGGAGTAGAATCATGGTTAAAACCTCAAACCGTTCGATCCTTTCCCCTTTAACCCGCAGCAAGGTTCTGTTTTCTGTTCTGGCGGTTTTATCGCTTGGAGTCGCTGTCAACGCTCAAACGGTCGTTCGCACCAACGGCGGAACTGAAACCGCGACCGGCACAGACGTTTCAGTGGTTCAAACCGCCGCCGGCTACGCTGCTGGCGACGTTATGAGCGTTTCTGGGACGTCTGCAACCAACATTGCGCCTTTTGCCAATTCAGTAAGACTTGAAGGAGATTATAAAGTTATCGATTTTACTGTTCAATCGGCTACCGCCGGAACCAAACAGTATATCGGCGCAGTTTCTGGCAATCGAAGCTACGTGCTTAAATTGACAAATACAAATTACAATTTTACATTTAAGGATGTTGAATTCAAATACAATCAGAATCCTCAGGATAGTTTCGGCATTTTTATAACGATGAATGCTGACAGCGTATCCCCGGTAACGTTAAATCTGGATAATGCTTCGTTTACAAATTTCCAGGCTCCTGGCGACACGCGTCAAGGCGGGGTAGTTTATACAATGGGCGATTTATCTATCAATGGATCGAATGTCGTTTCCTTTAGTGGAAATAAAACCGGCACTGGGGGCGCCCTTTTTGGCGCAAAAGCGATAACTATCGATTGTGATGAAATAATCTTTGACAGCAACGCCTGCTATAACTCCGGGGCAATACGCCATCAGGGCGTTTTGGATATTACCGGTTCAAAGGTTACTTTCAGCAATAACTCTGCTCGAAACAGAGGCGGATCTATTTATGCAACTGCCAACGTCAAGATTACAGGAAAGACCGACGCTTCCGAATTTACGTTTAGCGGCAACACTGCAGCTAAAGAAGGCGGCGTAATTTACGCTGAAGCTGATAAAATTGAGATCGATTGTAACAAAATTACTTTTAGCGACAATGCAGCTTCGGTGGGCGCTGCTATAGCATTAGAAAGAAGCGGCGCTAACGTCAAAACATTGATTACAGGCAAAACGGTTACTTTTGACAACAATATTGCTACATCCGGCAACGGCGGCGCTATTCATACGCAGGCGTCTGTCGAGATGAAAGGTTCGTCAAACGATGCTGTATTCACCTTTAGCAATAACAAAGCTCCAAACGGCAGCTGCGGCGTCATTGTCGCTGTCGGATCGGTAGATTTTTCGACTGGTTCGTTTATATTCCAAAACAACTCTGCCAATGGAATCGCCGGAGCGATTGAAGCCAGAAAAGCAATTACGTTTTCCGGCGACAACACGTCTGCAATCTTTACTGGCAATACTGCCGGTACAGACGGAAACGATCTTTATCTGTCAAACGCCAATTCCGTTTTGACGTTCATGGACGGCGGAACGTATTCCTTCGACGGCGGCATTTATTTGGCTGACGCCACTCAGAGTACGGTAATCAACAAAGCTCAGGTTACGATTGCCGGACGCGCAGACGTTACAAACAACAACTATCAGCTTCAGACTGTTAATATTTCCAACGGCGGCAAACTGACGGTGAATTTGGACTATATTGATTCTGTTACCGGAACGATCAACGTTGGAACAGACGAATCGGAAGGTACGCTGGAATTCGGCGTCGGCGAAGGTTTATCTAAAGCGCTGCCGCTGTCCGATTCGTTCAATTTCTCTTTCGCGGATAAAAGCATTTTTTCCAAATCCGGCGCTGGCACGCTGAAGCTTCCCGCCGATTTTACGTATAACGGCGAGACAAACGTTTCCGACGGTACATTAGAAATTTCCAACGATTTCACCCCAAGCGCTCTTACCGGCTCTGGGACGCTGAAGCTGTCCGGCGCAGGCAAGTTCTTTGATGTCAGCGACGCTTCCCAGTTTACAGGAACGGTTCAGGTCTTTGACGAAGGCATTTCCGGCAACTCCCGCATTAATCTCGCCGGGAATAACGGAACAGAGTCAACGAACATCGACCTGTCGAACGCTACGGTCGAATTGAATGGCAATCCTTCCGGCAAATATTCGGAATTGGCGTTTTACAAAGGTTCGTCCAGCTTGAGCATTGGGACGTTAAACGGCAACAAGTACGGCAGAATTCTTAACGTCGACAGTTCCTCCGACGCAGCTTACAATGATTTAACCGTCAGCGAAGGAACGTACGCCGGGGAAATCGGTCGAAACGACAACACTTACAAATATGTTAATAATATCAATTTAATTAAAACTGGCGACGGTACGTTCACGTTCAGCGGCTTGCCGTTTTATTTCGGCGAAACCAACATTGAAGACGGCGTTCTCAAGTTCGTAAACGACAACGCATCTGGCAATAAAAATTTCACTAGTTCTTCAGCGTTAAAAGGTTCTGGAACGTTTGAAATTGTCGGAAATACTAACAACTGGGTTGTTTTTGCTCTCAACGCCGACGCCAGCGCCCCGCAGGAATTCTCCGGCTTGCTGGACGCGTCAGGATATATGGTATTCAATAAAGATACCAATTTAGGTAACGCAACGCTTCATGTTGGCGAAAACTCAATCGTCAGCATGAACGGCGGTTCCACGAAAAATCTGACTGTTAAAGAACTCAATACAGATGCCGGCTCCAGAGTCAGAATCAGTCACACCAGCCCCGGCGAGGGTAATTTTGCAACGCTCACCGTTGGTTCTGGTACAGTCAACGGGGATTTGGGAGAAACCGCCTATAATCAATACTACAACTGGGTTAAACTGAACAAGGTCAGCGACGGTTCAGCCGACGGCGGAACGCTGACTCTTGCTGGCGCGTTCCTGTATACCGGCGAAACAACCGTTTCCGGAGGTACGCTCAAACTGACCGGCGCCGCTGTTGTTGCTAACGGTCCAATGACCGTTGGCGACAACGGAACGCTGGAATACAACGTTGCTGAAGATCAAACGAAAAAGCTGACGATTACGGAACAAAACGCAATCTACAGTACCGGACATATTGTTAAATCTGGCGAAGGAACGCTGCAGTTAGAAGCCGCTGCGAACTTCATCGACGCTAAATCCCTGGAACTGGTCGAAGGGCGTTTGGATTTGAAAGGATCAATGAAAGGCGACCTTCTCGTTAACGGCGGCGTATTCTCGCCCGGGTACTCCGCTGGAGAAGCGAACGTTGCTGGCAACGTTACTATTACAGAAGACGGTACGATTCTATTTGAATTCTCGTCCTATGACGAAGGTTTGTTTGACGTATTGAATATCGTCAACGGTACGACAGAGAACGCGTTTACAGCCGGCGATAACACAATTCAGCTGTTATTCGAAACCGGCGACGAAGCGGATTGGGCTGCAGCTTTGGTAGACAACCCGGACGGATACCAGCTTGTTTCTGACAATAATTTTGCATCGCTTGGCAACCTTTCTGACTGGCTGAGCACAAATAAAGATCTGTTTGGTCTGGAAGGCAGAACTGACGGCTTGTATCTTGTTGCGGCGTCTGCTCCCGAACCCGGATCTGGCGTTCCAGAACCGTCGACCTGGGCGCTGTTAGTTCTCGGCGTTGCCGGTCTGCTGTACGTTCGGAAAAGAAAGAATTGAAAGGCGGTAACGAAGCGAACAGCGTGAGC
>JAZUMX010000516.1:0-2155 GCA_045603865.1 Thermoguttaceae bacterium | reverse complement strand
AACCTGCGGCTCCCGAAGAACCCGTCGATGAACAGCCTCAGACGCCGGAAGTTCCTGACGTTCCCGAAGTTGAACAGCCTGAAGTTGAATCTCCTGCGGAGCCGGAAGAACAAACCATCGAAAAACCGTCTGAAGAATCTCCGGAGGTTCTTGTTGACCCTGAAACTCCGGATACGCCCCCGCTTCCGGCAATTCGTCCGGATTCCGATACGCCGACAGTTCCGAAGTTGTCGGACAGAGATAATGCTGGAATTCCAGAGCTGCCGCCGCTAGAGGACGTTGCGGAATTTGATCCTCCCGAAGCGCCTCAACCGCCGGTTATTCCAGAGTTGGCGTCTGTTTCTGAACCGGTTGTAACGCAGCAACCGCAGATTATTCCAGAATTTACCGCAACGTCAGTAACGCCAGCAGTCCCGCCGGTTCCAGTTGTTGAAACGCCGGTTCTTGCAGAAACGCCAGCGGCTTTGCCGCCTGTCGCGCCCGCGCTTGATGTAACGTCAACGGGCGTTGTTCTGGAAGACGTTGTACAGGAAGACGTTGTTCTGAAAGACGTTGATAAGCTGGATCAGTTTGTTCAGATGGGGCAGAAAGCCCGAACTGACGAGGATTTTGCTCAATTGCTCGTCTCCGCTCGGCAGGCGGAAGAAGAATTGATGAAAGAAAAACAGTTCCAAAAAGCGCAGCAAATTGCCGACGCTGTTTACGCCTCCTGCGCTCGTTTGGCTGACAAATCGTACCGCGCCGAGGCGTATCAGCACAAAGAAATCGTTACTCGGCGGGCGGCATGGTGGGACGCTGCCCGCGCGGCGGAAGCAAAAATGCAGTCAAACGGAAGCGTTTCCCCTCTTGAGGCAAATATTGTTGCCAGATGGAAAATTGAAGTCGAGAACGACTGGGAAACCGGGCTTAAATACCTGGCGTTTAGCGATAACGAACAGATTCAGCTTGCGGTGAAAAGAGATCTCGCTGCAAATCCGGAGAACGTTCGTCATTGTCTGGTTGTTGCGAATGACTGGTGGAATCTCTCTCAAGATCCGGTTCCGATGCAAAAACAGTACAGACAACGCGCCAGCATGTGGTATTCCAAAGCTCTGCCGTCAATTGCAGACAAACAGATTCGAACTCTTGTTGAAAAACGAATCTCGATGGTCGATCAGGGCTTTGTAAAACACTGAGAATTTAGCTTCTAGCTACTAGCTTCTAGCTTCTAGCTTGGAGATTTTAGATTCCAGCTTTAATTATTAACACTAAGAATTACCATTAACCAAGCTAATGGCTAGCAGCTAACAGCTAACAGCTTATAATCATGCAAAACATTGTTCTTTGTTATCCTGTAAATGAAGCTCAAATAGAGCAAATCACTCAAGCCGCCGGACCGGAATACAATATCATTTCAGTTGGTCAGAAAGAAATCAAAGAAGCGATTTTCGACGCGGATATTTTCTGTGGACACGGCAAGCTGACCGGCGCGGCTGGCATCGACTGGGACGCTGTGGTCGAAAAAGGGCGTCTTCAATGGATTCAGTCGTCTGCGGCGGGTATGGACCATTGTCTCGTTCCGGCAACGATTAACTCGTCCATTCATGTTACAAGCGCGTCGGGCGTACTGTCTGACCAAGTCGCGGAACATACAATCGCCTTGCTGACGGGATGGATGCGCCGGCTGAAAACGTTTGTTTTGGCGGAATCGACTCGAGATTTTACGCGCCGTCCGACCTGGGATTTGACGTATCGAACCGTTCTCATCGTTGGATTGGGCGGGGTAGGGCGACGGCTGTCGGAACTGCTGCGCCCGTTCCGCGGCAAGATCATGGCGGTCGACCTGTTTCCGGACAAAGTCCTGCCGCCTACGGTTGACGAACTCTATCCGGCAGACGCTTTAGACGACGTTCTGCCCAAGGCGGACGTCGTTGTTACGTGTTTGCCGTTGAATCAGTTTACCCGCAAGACGTTTAACGCCGAGCGATTTTCCAGGTTCAAAAAAGGCGCGCTGTTTGCCAACATGGCTCGAGGCGCTTTGGTTGACCACGACGCGATGGTTGCCGCACTGGATTCTCAGCAGCTTATTGGGGCTGTTATGGACGTAACCGACCCGGAGCCGCTTCCTCCGGAAAGCCCGCTGTGGGAGCGTCCCAACGTGTTGATTACGCCTCAC
>JAZUMX010000515.1:0-3194 GCA_045603865.1 Thermoguttaceae bacterium | reverse complement strand
GTTCTTTGTCGAATTGAGATATTCCTTTTCGTCATACAAGTCATATAACGATGTTTGTTCCATGAAGGGGAGAATCGCTCCAAACCACGTCAACCCCAGACGATTATACGGCGAGACGTTGGTAAACGGCGTCGCCATCGGCAGAGCCTTGTTGCGTCCCTCGAAGTTCATCAGAGCAATTCCAATCTGCTTGACGTTGTTGGCGCACTGCATTCTCCGAGCCGCCTCGCGCGCTGACTGAACCGCCGGTAAAAGCAACCCTACCAATACGGCAATAATCGCAATTACGACTAAAAGTTCAACAAGGGTAAATCCAGACGTTTTCTTCATATTGGGAAATGATAAATACATGAGTTATTATATTTCATATCTATTTGACAATATAATCCAAAGACGTCAAATTGTCAAGGAAAAATCTCTTTCAAGTCCCGTAAAAGCACAAAAAAGTCAAAAGTTATAATTTTACAATTAAAAAGCACAATTTAAAGACTGGAAACAACGTTCCGTTCAGAAGCGCGACACAAAACAATTTCGCGTTTTTTCCTTTTATCCTGTTGCGTCCTCTTTTCAAAACGCAAGAAAGATTGTATAATAGAATTACGTACAAAACCATGGATAAAAACAACCCTCAACCCAACGACCCGTTTTCATTTAAGGAAAAGTCGCTTGCCAGTCCGTATTTGGAATTCGTCCGGCAGGCGATGGCGACGGATTTTGTCCTGCAGCTCAACATGGGGCAGTACGCAAACGACAAATCTGCCGCTTTGGACGCGCTGGACGTCGTTTCGCGTCTGGAACGGGAATTGAGCTTTTTCATTCCCGACAGCGTCGTCGGAGAACTCAATCGAACGGCGGCGGGTATTCCGGTTTTCCCGGACGAGCCGATTTATGACCTGTTTCGCGTTTGCCAGACGCTATACGACCAAACGCAAGGCGCGTTCGACATCACCGCCGGGCGTCTGTGGGAAATCTGGGGGTTCTCCCGTCGCGCCGGGCAGGTTCCCGCTCCCGAGGACGTTCAGACGGCTTTGGAATCGCGGGGAGAGGGGAAGCTGACGTTTCTGGACGACGTTAAAGGCGTCGCCCGAACTGACGAACGAACGCTTGTCAACCTGGGAGCAATCGGGAAAGGCTACGCCCTGGATCGGGCAAGCCGATTCCTGTTCGACTGCGGCGTTACAGACTTCCTCTTTCACGGCGGCGCCAGCAGCGTCGTCGCGATGGGAAACCGCACCGACGCAGACGGCTGGGAAGTTGGGCTCCACAACCCGCTGCGGCAAACGTCGACGAAAAACAGAGAGTCAACGCGGCTGGAAACGATTCGGCTTCACAACCAGGCGCTGGCAACCAGCGGATCGCAAACGCAGTTCTTCCGCGCTGGAGGAAAACGTTACGGACACATCATCGACCCGCGAACCGGATACCCGGCGTCCACCCTGCCCGACTCGCCGATTGTTTATTCCGCGACGGTTATTGTTTCCGTTCAAACCCCGGATTCCCAATACGATTTTTTCGCCGCCGCCAAAGCCGACGCCCTCGCAACCGCCTTTTACATCCTCGGTCCGGACGCCGCCCAGGAATACTGTACAAATAATCAGGGGGTTGAAACGATTTTCGTTTTGCCGGATAATAAAGGGAAATTACCGTATAAAGTTACTCATATTCAATAAGAAAAAGCGCGAATGCGCTCAAAGAAAATGAAAAACAACAACGCCTTATTTCGTTACATTGCTTCGTCTGCGTACAGAGTCAGCGCGATTTGCAGTCTTGCGCTGTGCGTCGTTTTCGTCTCTGCGGCGGCTGTCAACGCTCAGTTACCGTCCTCATACGGAAAAGCGCAGGTTATCAATGGACAACTGAAGTTCGCATCGACAGCTACCAGCACGTACCGTTCAACGATGTCCTCAGGAAGCACAGCAAGAATCCTTCTCTTCGAACCGCTGGGCGACAAACTCGTCAAAGTGGACTACATCACAAAATATCCCAACATTCACCTTTCTTTGCGGGTTAACGGTCATAGTTATGCGATGTGTCTGATTCATCCCAAACCTAAAGACGACGGTCAAAACAACGGTCCGGTTCGCATTACCGGTTCGGGCGTTTTAAGGATGAATGCGACTACGCCCATTCAAATCAAAGCCGCTATTGAAGAAGCAAAGAAAAAAGCAGAAGAAAAGAAAGAGGAAGAGAAGAAAGACGAGCAGAAAGCGGACGAGCAGAAAGCGGACGAGCAAAAGAAGGAAGACGAGCCAAAAAAAGAGGAAGAGCAGAAAACCGAGGAAGCCAAAAAGTCCGATCAGATTTTCCCAATAATCGTTCTGCTTCAGGACAAGTCCGGGGTTATCCAATTTCTGGCACAAATCGACGAAAACACTCTGCTGGAATACCAGGTGAAGAATCTTTGGGAATTGTTTATCATCATTCCGGACAGCTGCAAAAAAGATTTGTTTGAACTGATGAAATACTACAATCCCTCGGTTTTTACCAGCGAACAAAATATCAACCATCGGATTTACAACGCCATTTCAAAAAGCGTTCCGATTGACGCCAATGTTCAAAACGAGTACAAACAACTCATAGACGATTTGTCCAGCGACGTCTATATGAAACGCATTGCCGCCTCGGATCGCATTAAAAAAGAGGGTATCAACTTCTTGGCGTTTGCCCAAAATCTGGACATGAGCCAGCTGGAACCGGAAGCGCAAGTGCGACTCGCTCGTTTTCTCGAACAGGAATCTTACGTCTCCGAATCGGATTCCATCGAGGACATGTCCGTTTTGTTTGCTAATTCGCTTTACGCAAATATACCGCTGCTGGAATCGGACAACCCTCCGTTTTACACGATTGCTCAAGAACGCCTCAAAGCAAAGCTGGGCGATTCGTTCCAGTATGACAAGTCCGCGCCGGACGACGTTCGCGCCGCGCAAATTCAAGAACTCAAAACAAAGCTGCATTTCCCCAAACCGAACATAATCCAGATGGACGAGCATACCAAAAAGCGGTTTCAGGATCTGACAGAGGCTATCCTTGACCAAAGCTATTCCGTGTTCAAGTTCTGACATCCGACAAATTGGAGTCTGTGAGCTAAACAGGCGTTTTGCCCGTCCAAAAGAATTTAAACACGAAAAACACGAACAGAACGAAAAAACACGAAAATTATAAAATACTTTCGTCTCTTTCGCTTATTTTGTGTA